>JAUJMI010000461.1 GCA_030446945.1 Longimicrobium sp.
ATCGGCGCGCACACCATCGACAACGGCGGCATCCACATGGCCGCGCTGCGGGCCGGCAACTCCGGCGCGCGGGCGCTGCAGATCTTCACCGCGCCCCCGCGCTTCTACGGCGAAAAGGCGGGGATGAAGCCGGAGAAGGCGCGCCGCTTCCACGTCGCGCTGTCCGAGGTGGGGATCCGGCCGGAGCATGTCGTGGTGCACGGCGCCTACGTGCTGGGCGTCGCCACGCCGGACGAGGCGAAGTGGGTGCGGGCCAGCGCCGGCCTCACGAAGGAGCTGGAGCGCTCGACGGCGCTGGGGGTGGGCGCCATCTGCTTCCACCCCGGATCGGCCAGCGACGGCGACACGGCGGCCGCGGCGGAGCGCGTCGCCCGCGCCATCACCGCGGCACTGCGTGCGGTGCAGGGCTCCACACGCGTGCTGGTGGAGAACACGGCCGGCGCCGGAAAGACGCTGGGCCGCACCGCCGCCGAGGTCGGCGACATCCTGCGCCACGTCCCCGACGAGCTGCGGGAGCGCACCGGGTACGGGCTGGACACCTGCCACCTCTTCGCCTCGGGCTATCCGCTGAACGAGTCGAAGAAGCGCGTCGGCGAGATCCTGGACGAGTGGGAGGAAGCCACGGGCGAGCACCCCGGCTTCATCCACCTCAACGACAGCGAGGGGACGCTGGGGAGCAACAAGGACCGCCACGTGCTGATCGGCGCGGGCGAGATCGGCGCGGACGCGTTCCGGTGGCTCCTGGCCGATCCCCGCAGCCGCGACATCCCCCTGATCCTGGAGACGCCGCAGGAGAACCCGGAGATCGCCGACGACGACCCCGCCGGCGATCCCTGGGACGTGCGGATGATCGAGCTGCTGAACGGGATGAAGAAATGAGGACGTGGATCATGTTGGCGGCGCTCGTGCTCCTGGGCGCGTGCGTTCCCCACGCGACGGTGGCCCCGCCCGCGCGCGGCGGCGGAACGGCGCCGGTGGCGAGCGCGCCGGCGAACGACGCGCAGGCCGTCCACGCCGGGATCAACCGGCACCGGCGGAGCCGCGGGTGCGCTCCGCTGGTGTGGAGCGAGGGCGGGGCGCGCGCGGCCCAGCGGCACAGCGAGGACATGGCGCGCCGCCGTTACTTCAGCCACACCTCACCGGAGGGCTCGCAGCCGTGGGACCGGATGCGCGCGCAGGGGCTCAGCTTCTCGCGCGCCGCGGAGAACATCGCCATGAACGGCGGCGGCGCGCAGGAGGCGGTGCGCGGGTGGATCAACAGCCCCGGGCACCGCGCCAACATCGAGAACTGCGCGCTGACCCACACCGGCGTGGGGGTGGCGGCCCACTACTGGACGCAGGTCTTCTTCACCGCGGCGGGCCAGTGAACGACGACATCCGCGCGCGCCGCGAGAACCGCCGCCGCTTCCTGGAGCGCCTGTACCACGCCAGCGAGCACGGCGACAGCGAGTACCTGGACGGCTACGAGCTCGCCGACGCGCTCCAGCTCACGCGCCAGGACGCGGAGCGCATCGTCCGCTACCATGAGGACCACGGCTTCGTGATGACGACGGGGCGACACGGCCTCACCATCCGCATCACGGCGCGCGGCATCGACCACGTGGAGCGCGGCGAGTGATCCTCACCCCCCTCCACCAGGCGGACCGCTACCTACCCGCCCTCCCCGGGCTGGCGGAGGCGCTCGCCTGGCTCCGCGGCTTCGACCCGGCCATCCCCGACGGCCGCCACCCCATCGACGGCGACCGCGTGTTCGCGCTGGTCTCCTCGTACGCCACGAGCCCGTCCACCGAGAAGCGCTTCGAGGCCCATCGACGCCACGCCGACGTGCAGTGGATCGCCTCCGGCGCCGAGCGCATCCTCTACCTCCCCGCGGAGGGCCTCGCCATCGCCGAGCCGTACAGCGACCAGAGCGACGTCGTCTTCTTCGAGGAGCCGAAGGTGAGCTCCTCCCTTCTCCTCAGCCCCGGCGACGCGGCGCTCTTCTTCCCCGAGGACGCGCACAAGCCCGGCTGCATGGCCGGCGCGCGCCACGAGATACGCAAGGTGGTGGTGAAGATCCGGCTCTGAGCGCCCCGCAGAGCACAAGGGCTACTCCCAGGGCTTCGAATCGGCCAGGCGCGCGCGCACCTCGTCGTCGGAGAGGGCAGAGAGCTCCTGTTCGGCTTCGCGGACGGTCTCGGAGGCGAGCTCGCTGGTGCGGTTCTCGTTGGCGCCGCGCAGGGAGAAGAGGAGGACGAGCGACCCCCACGACCCGCGCCCCACCATCACGTCCCAGTTGCGGCCCTGGGCGTCTTCGATGACGCGCATCAGCCGCCGAGCTCCTTGTCGAGCGCGCGGTTGAGCGCGGGATCGTCCGCGCGCACGGGGCCGACGTGCTTCCACAGGATGGTCCCGTCCGCGCCGATCAAAAAGGTGGTGGGGACGCCGACCGTGGCAAAGGTGGAGGAGACGCGCTGGTCCGGGTCCAGCCAGATGGCGTAGCGCGCGCCGAAGCCGCGCAGGAAGGCGCGGATCTCCTCCTCCTGCCCCGGATCGTCGACGCTGACCCCGACCACCGCCAGGCCGGGGCGCGCCTGGTGGATCTTTTGAAGAGCCGGGATCTCCTCGCGGCAGGGATGGCACCAGGTAGCCCACACGTTCAGCAGTACGGGCTTCCCGCGCATCGCCTTGAGCGACACGGGCTTGCTACCCTCCAGCGAAACCGACTCGAACTCCGGCGCCGGCTTCCCCACGGCCGGAGGCCCGCCGCGGGGCACGTCGCAGGCCGCCAGCGACAGGAGCGCCGCGAGGACCAGGACACGGGGAACGGGGAACGGGGAACGGGGAACGGCGGGATGTGCCGCGGGCCCCGTCGCCGCTCGTTCCTCGCTGCCCCTCCCCCAACCTGCTGGGGGAGGGGCGCACGCCTGCATCGGGCGCTCATCGGATGCATCCGTCCGGCGCGCGGTTCTCCCGGGGCACGGGGCCGGTGGGAGGGGGCTCTCACGGTACCCAGCCCCCTCTCCTGACAACGTGAGGGCGCAGCCCTCTCCTGTTATCGGGAGAGGGGGCAGCGAGGAACGAG
>JAUJMI010000462.1 GCA_030446945.1 Longimicrobium sp.
GAGCGCCGCCATCGCGTACAGCACGCCCGCCGCGGCGGCCATTTTGGGCGTGGGGCGCCCGCGCGGGCCCCGGAACGCCGCCGACAGGGGGATCAGCAGGCCGGCGAAGAGGATGGCGCCGTTGATCGCCCAGTTCTCGCGGGTGACGAGCGCCGCCACGCCCAGCGCCAGCGCGGCAAAGAGTCCCGCCGCCATCCACGCACCCGAGCACCGCTGCTCCGGCGAGAGGACGTAGCGGCCGTCGCGGCTGGCCATGAGCACGGCGTTGAAGATCTGCGGGGCCGCCCAGCTCAGCAGCACGAAGGCGGCGTAGGCCACCATCAGCGGCGTCAGCCAGGGGGCGAGCCCCGGGTTGTTGCGCGCCACGTTGCGCACCACGTTGTAGCCCAGAATGCCGCCCACGATCACCATCCACTGCGTGCGCTTGTCCAGCCGGTTCATCCAGAGGAAGTAGCGCAGCATCCCGGCGTAGAGCGGGTTGCGCGCCTTGAGTGCCTCCGCCAGGCCGTCGCGCGCCCACTCCCCCTCGGGATCGATGCGCAACGACTCGCGGAAGTGCTCCAGCGCGCCCTTGCGGTCGCCGCGGTGCAGGAGCGCCCACCCCTGGTTGGCGTGCGTGTCGGCGTTCTCCGGGTCGCGCGCGAGGGCGCCGTGCAGGGTCGCGCCCGCCTCGTCCCTGCGCCCCAGGTGCACCAGGGCGTTGGCGCGCAGGTTGAGCGCGGGCCCGTGCCCCGGGTCCAGCGCCAGCGCCTGGTCCGCGGCGGCCAGCGACTCGCTCCAGCGCCGGCGGCCCAGGTGGGCGAAGGAGAGCGCCGTGAAGTTGCGCGGGTCGTCGGGGTCGATGCGGGTGGCGGTGAGGGCGGCCCGCTCCGCATCGTTCCAGCGCTCCGCCTGCAGGTGCACGTGCGCCTCGGCGAAGTGGGCGAAGGCGTCCTCCGGGTCCAGCCCCACGGCCGCGTGCGCCTCCGCGAGCGCGTCGGCGCGGCGCTCGTCCTGGTCCGCGAGCAGGATGGCGAGGCGGGCGTGGGTCGTGGCGTCGTGCGGGTCCTCCGCGAGGGCCAGGCGGTACTCGCGCTCGGCCAGCTCGTGGCGGCCCTGCGTGGCGAGGATCCAGCCGCGCTCCCGGTGCTGAGAGGGCGCGTCCATCAGCGGAGCCAGGGCTTCACGTCGTCGTACAGCCCGCTCTCGTTGGCGTACATGACGTAGTTGCGCGCGGTGGAGAACCACTCCTTCGTGCTGGGGCGCATCGCCTTGGCCGCGTTCAGCAGGTCCGCCGTGGTGATGGGGATGGCGCGCCCCGCGCGGATCGCCTCGTTCAGCTTTCCCTCCACCGCCAGGTCCACCACCGCCTTGAGGTCCGCCCCGGAGAAGCCCTCCGTCTTGCCGGCCACCTTGGCCAGGTCCAGCCGCTCGGCGGGGCGGGTGCGGGTGAGGATCTCCAGGATGGCGGCGCGCGCCGGGGCGTCCGGCGGCGGGACGAAGAGGACGCGGTCGAAGCGCCCCGGGCGGCGGAAGGCGGGGTCCAGGTGCCACGGCGCGTTGGTGGCGGCCAGCACCAGCAGCCCGTCGTTCCCCCCGTCGATCCCGTCCATCTCGGCGAGGAACTGGTTGATCAGCGACCTTCCCGCGCCGCTGCGGAAGTCGCTGCGGCGGCCGGCCAGCGCGTCTACTTCGTCGAAGAAGAGGACGCACGGCGCCTGCCTCCGCGCCTCGGTGAAGAGCGAGGCCAGGTTCTTCTCGCTCTGCCCGATCCACATCTCCAGCACCTCGTCGATTCCCACGGCCATGAACGCCGCCTCCACCTCGCCGGCGGTGGCGCGCGCCAGGTGCGTCTTGCCGCAACCCGGCGGCCCGTACATCAGCAGCCCGCCGCCGATCGCCTTGCCGTAGGCGCGGTACAGCTCCGGGTGCTTGAGCGGGTGGATGATCTTGAGGCCGATCTGCTCCTTGAGCGCCTCCATCCCTCCCACGTCCGCAAAGGTGACGTGCGGCCGCTCCACCACGCCGCGGAGGATGTCGTCGTCGTCGTCGGCCTCCTCGATCGCGGATGGGCGCTGCGGGCCGGCGCGCATGGCGCCCAGCCGCGCCGCGAGCTCCACGTCCGCGGCGCCCGGGTGCGCGGCGAGCGCGGCCTCGTACGCTTCGCGGGCGCGCTGCATCTCCCCCGCGTCCAGCAGGGTGCGCACGAGCAGGAGGTGCACCTCGGCGCCCCCGCGGCCGGCGCGGACCTCCTCTTCCAGCACCACCAGCGCGGCGGAGGTCTTGTTCTGGCGCAGGAAGGCGCGCACCAGCCCCAGCCGCGCCGCGTCGTCGTCGGGGCTCAGGCGCAGGACGGCGCGGAACTCGGCCTCGGCCTCATCGTGGAAGCCGTCGCCCAGCAGCGCGTCCGCCAGCAGGCGGCGGAGCGTGGCGTCGTCCGGCGCGATGCGCACGGCCTCGCGGAGCGCGCGGAGCCGGTCGGAGATCTGGGACATGGGTACGGATGTCGGTGGCGGGACCCGGCGAGTGTGGAGCGCGAGAATACAGCCAGCGCGCGTGCCGGGTCAAGGCAGGGGCCGCGGCTGGCGATGCATAACCTGCGGCTCCGCCCCGGACACTACCCCGGCCCGCGCTGTGCAGGCGGACCCGCCCGCACTCACGCACCCACGCACTCCCCATGGACCGCAGAAGAATCGACGTTCCCCTCCCCACGGTCCCCGGCTTCCGCCCGGTGCCATTCACCGGAGTGATCTACGTGATGAGCGAGGCCGCGCGCCGCGGCTACGCGTACGGGCACCCGGACTGGTGCAACCTCGGCCAGGGGATGCCGGAGACGGGCGACCTGCCCGGCGCGCCCCCGCGCATCTGCGAGGTGGACATCGCCCCGGCGGACCAGGAGTACGCGCCGGTGGCCGGCGTCCCCGAGCTGCGCGCCGCGGTGGCCGAGCTGTACAACCAGCTCTACCGGCAGGGAAAGGAGTCGAAGTACACCGCGGAGAACGTGTGCATCTGCGGCGGCGGTCGGCTCTCGCTCACTCGCACGGTGGCGGCGCTGGGCGAGATCAACCTGGGCCACTTCCTCCC
>JAUJMI010000463.1 GCA_030446945.1 Longimicrobium sp.
TCCCGAAGGCGCCGGGGGTGTACTCCAGCCCGCTGGAGAAGCCGCACGCGCCGGCGGCCACGGCGGTCCGCACCTCATCCTTCATGCGGCGCAGCTCGGCATCGCTGGCGGGGCGGTCCTGCTGCCCCACGACGTGCGCGCGGATCGTCCCGTGGCCGACCATGCTCGCCACGTGCACCGCCGCGCCCTCCGTGTCCATCCAGCGAAAGAAGCCCGCGATGTCGCGGAAGGGGAGGTCCACGCCGAGGCGCTTGCGGAAGTCGGCGCGCATCTCCTGATACTCGGCGTCGCTCCAGGGGCCGATGGAGCCGCCGTCCTGGCCGGTTACCTCGGTGGTCACGCCCTGCCGCACCTTGCTCTCGGCGCGCGGGTTGACGAGCAGGTTCAGGTCGGTGTGCGAGTGGATGTCCACGAACCCCGGCGCCAGCGCCAGCCCGTGCAGGTCGGTCTCCGGCACGCGCCCCGCCTGCAGCCGCGCCCCCACGCCGATGATGCGGTCGCCCGCGAGCGCCACGTCCGCCTCGCGCGGAGCCCCGCCGGTGCCGTCATACAGCAGCGCGCCGCGCAGCACGCGCGTCGCCTGGAACCGTGGCGCCGCCCACGCCCCTCCGTCGCGAAAGATCAGAAGGGACGCGCTGGTCTGCAGAAAGGTGCGGCGCTTCATGGCGTGATGTCGGTGCGGGGCGGCGATCCATTGGCCTTCAGTTCTTTGCCGCTTCGGGGGCGCGTACGGTCGGGTACTTGATGCCGAGCTGCTCCAGGTACGTGCGGTAGCGCGCGGGATCGTAGTAGAAGCGCCGCATCTCGGGGCGGTAGCGCTGCATCACCTGCGCGTTCATGTACACGGGCGGCTGGTCGCCGGGGCGGATCAGCGGCTCGTACTTCACGTCCTTGGTCTGCACGTTCCGGAAGTAGCTCCACGCGCTGTCCACCAGCGCGGGCTTCGTGAACAGGTCCAGCAGCGTCATCGCCGTGGCTTTGGCGCCCGCGGTGGCGCCCTTGTGCGCGATGGGCGTGGCCATGGCGATCGCGCTCGACCAGTTGTGCCCCGGCAGGTTGGGGATGTTCGACGGGTAGCGCAGCGTGATGGTGGGCACCACCCACGAGATGTCGCCGATGTCGTCCGAGCCGCCGCCGCGGTTCTGCTCGGGCGGCACGCCGCTGTCGATCTTGGCCAGGGCGGTGTCGAGGCCGGGCGTCTTCTCGTTGCCCAGCTCCTTTTGCACGGCGCGCGCGAGCGTCTGGTCCGCCTCGTCCCAGCGCGGCAGGCCCACGCGGCGGATGTTGTCGTACATCGCCATCGCCACCGGGCGGTTGAAATGGCGAGGCCAGGCGGCGCCCAGCACCTGCATCGTGTCGAGGGTGGTGCCCGTCATCATTGTGGCGCCCTGCGCGATCTGGTTGCCGATCTCCCACAGCTCGCGAATGCGCGGGTACTCGACCTCGCGGAAGTAGTACCAGACCGCTGCCGTGCGCGGCACCACGTTGGGCTGGTCGCCGCCCTCGGTGATCACGTAGTGCGAGCGGTGCGGCAGGCGCAGGTGCTCGCGCCGGTAGTTCCACCCCGCGTTCATCAGCTCCACCGCGTCCAGCGCGCTGCGCCCCCGCCACGGCGCCCCCGCGGAGTGCGCCGTCTCGCCGCGGAAGCGGTAGAGCACGCTCACCAGCCCCGTGCCGTCCGATGGGCCGTACGACACGTTCAGGTTGCTTCCCACGTGGGTGAAGATGGTGACGTCCACGTCGCGAAAGAAGCCGGCGCGTACGAACCACGCCTTGGCCGCCACCAGCTCCTCCGCCACGCCCGGCCAGATGCGGATGGTGCCGCCGATCCCCTCGCGCTGCATCACCTTCTTCGTGGCGATGGCGGCGGTGATGACCACGGGGAGCCCCGAATTGTGCCCCTCGCCGTGGCCGGGCGCGCCCTCCACCAGCGGGTCGCGATACGCCACGCCCGGCTTCTGCGATGCCTGCGGGATGCCGTCGATGTCCGAGCCGAGCGCGATGACGGGCTTCCCCGATCCCCACGTCGCCATCCACGCGGTGGGGATCCCGGCGATCCCCTCCTGCACCGTGAAGCCGTTGCGCCGCAGGATGCCCACCAGGTAGCGCGAGCTCTCGCTCTCCTGGAACCCCAGCTCGCCGTACGAGAAGATCTGGTCGACCATCTGCTGCGTGAAGCTGTGCATTCCGTCGATCTCGCGCGCGATCTCGTCCTTGAGCGCGGAGATGCGTGCGGAGTCCAGCGGCGCGCGCTGGGCCGTGGCGGTCGTGGACGTCAGCGCGAGTGCCAGCAGTGCGGGGCCGATCAGGCGATGGAGGCGCATGGCGAGCTCAGGTTCGTCGAGAAGGGACGTTGTCTCACGCGGAGTCGCGGAGACGCGGAGGAGTGCGCGCGAAGTTCTCTCCGCGCCTTCGCGCCTCCGCGTGAGGCCTGCTGTTTCTGCGATTCGATCCGGCGGAGGAGCTCCACCAGGTGCTCCTTCCAGAGCGCGGGAAGGGAGTGCGTGCCGTGTCCCCGCGTGCGCTCGCTGGTGGGGATGAGGACGTAGCGCCCGTCGCGCACGCGCGGCATCAGCCGCTCCATCAGCCCCAGCTCCGGCGGGTTCACCAGGTCGTCCGCAGAGTTGATGGCGAGCACCGGCGCGCGGATGCACTCCAGATGCGGCGACGGATCGTAGTCGCGCGACGCCTCGAACTGGTAGAGGAAGTCGTTGGCGTCGGTCGCGGCCATCCGCGCGCGCATCCAGTTGGCGATGTACGCGTCGGCGCTGTCGCGTGTGGGCGCGGCGCGCTGAAGTGTCAGCGGACTGCTGGTCATCATGAAGAGCATCTCGAGCGCGCCGTACAGACCCCGGGGCGGCGCGGTGTAATCGCCGCCGCGCCAGTCGGGATCGGTGCGGATGGCGTCGCCGATCATCTTCCGCATCATCCGGTTGCGCCCCGCGATCTGCGTGGGGACGCTGGCGAGCGGCACCAGGCCGTCCATGAAGTGCGGGTAGCGCTCGCCCCACATCCACGTCTGCATCCCGCCCATCGAGGTGCCCATC
>JAUJMI010000083.1 GCA_030446945.1 Longimicrobium sp.
CCGGCCGCCAGACGTCGCGGATCATCCGCAAGGCCTGGTGCACCCGCGGCTCGTACGCGGTCGATCCGTAGCTGCTGTTCAGGTCGCTGATCACCACGATGCGCAGGTCGCCGCGCTCCGGCGAGCACGACGGCGGGACCGCCGCGCCGGCCAGCAGGAGCACGAATGCGAGCGGCTTCAGCCCGCGGCGCATGGCCAAGCTCCCTCCGCGTCTCTCTGCGTCTCTGCGTGAGCCCTGCTGTTCCCGTTCATGGCCACGGAATCTGAGGCGAGCGATGGAAGTTCACGCCCATCATTTCCCACCGCGGCGCCTGCGCGGCGAGCCGCACGCGGAAGCTCTCCCAATCCTTGGCCGCCGCCGGACTCCAGCCGATCTCGGCGATGGCCGGGAGGCGCGGGAAGGCCATGAACTGGACTGCCGTCATGTTCTTCACCGTCTCGCTCCACAGCGGCGCCTCCACGCCGATCACGTCGGCCTCGGTGACGCCGGGGAAAAAGGATGCCGGGTCCCAGCCGTACGCATCCCTGACCTCCACGAACCCGGCCCAGTTGAGCCCCAGCATCGTCCCGCGCGTATAGCGCATGTCCAGATACGCGCGGCTCGCCGGCGACAGGATCAGCTTCACCCCCTGTCGTACCGCCGCCGCCGCCGCCGAGTCGCTCCGCCACTGCTGCACGATCGTGGAGGGACGAAGCCTCCCCTTCGCGACCTCCTCCCATCCTATCATCCGCTTGCCGTGCCGCGTGACGATCTCCTGAACGCGCTCGATGAAGCGCGCGTAGTCCGCCGGAGTGAGCGCCTCCACCTCGTCACCACCGACGTGGATGTAGGGGCCGGGCGTGATGGCGGCGAGCTCGCGCACGACATCGTCCACCAGCCGGTACGTCTCCTCGTTGCCGGGGCAGAGCGCGCTGAAGCCGACCCGGATCCCGGTGTAGAGGGCGGGCGCCTGCTTCCCGCAGCTCAGCTCGGGGTAGGCGACGAGGGCCGCGTTGGTGTGCCCCGGCAGGTCGATCTCGGGGACGACGGTGATGTGGCGGTCCGCGGCGTAGCGCACGATCTCCGCGTACTCGCGCTGTGTGTAGAAGCCGCCCGGCCCGCCGCCCACCTGCGTGCTCCCGCCAAGCTGCGTCAGCCGCGGCCGCGACGCGATCTCGATCCGCCACCCCTGGTCGTCGCTCAGGTGCAGATGGAGGACGTTGATCTTGTAGAGCGCGATGGCGTCGATGTACTGCTTCACGTCCTGAACGGTGAAGAAGTGGCGCGCCACGTCCAGCATCGCCCCGCGCCAGGCGAAGCGGGGCCGGTCCCGGATCACGCCGGCGGGGATCTTCCACGGGAGCCGCGACTGCACGCTCTCCTCCGCCTCGATGCGCGGCGGCAGCATCTGCCGGAGCGTCTGCACCCCCCGGAACAGCCCGGCGGCGCGGTGCGCGACCAGCGCCACGGAGTCGCGGGTGATGCGGAGCTCGTACCCCTCCTCCCCCAGCGTCTCCGCCCCCGTCAGCTCTAGCGAGATGCTCCCGCCCGCCGCCGACACCGGAACCGGGAACCCCGTCGGCGTGCGCAGCATTTCCGCGAGCTGCTCGCCAACCCTCGCGGAGCCGGCCTCCACGCGGATCGCCGTGGCCGCCGTGATGGCGAACGAATCCGCCTCCGCCAGCATGATCGATGCGGGCGCGGGGATGATGCGGTGCGCGACGGGCGCCGACATGGGCGCGGGCGCCACCACTGGGGCGCCACGGCAAGCGCCGGTGCCCAGCACGGCAACGACGGCGAGCACGAGCGCGGGTATCTTCTCCATGCGTATCCGCCTGGGGGACGATGGCCATCGAAAGTCAGGGAGGTAATCAGTGTAGGACGCATCCGCTCACCGCCACAAGGGACACCTCTTTCCTCCGTGCCTTGCACTCCCCTCCGTGCCCTTGTGTGACACCCTCTTTGCCACCGCGATCTGGGGCAACTAGAATCAACGTTCCACGCAGCGCCACCCCCTCCCGGAGCACACCCGATGAAGCTCGCCCTCGTCGACTGGCTGATCGTCGCCGCATACTTCGTCTTTTCCGCGGCCATCGGCCTCGCGTACACGCGCCGCGCGGGGAAGAGCGTGTCGGAGTACTTCGTGTCCGGCCGCTCGGTGCCCTGGTGGCTCGCCGGCACGTCGATGGTCGCCACCACCTTTGCCGCCGACACCCCGCTGGCGGTCACGGGTATGGTGGCGACGAACGGGATCGCAGGGAACTGGCTCTGGTGGAACATGGTGATGAGCGGGATGCTCACCGTGTTCTTTTACGCGCGGCTCTGGCGGCGGGCGGGGGTGATGACCGACGTGGAGTTCACCGAGCTGCGCTACAGCGGCCGGCCCGCGGCCATCCTGCGCGTCTTCCGCGCGCTGTACATGGCGCTCCCCATCAACCTGATCATCATCGGGTGGGTGAACCTGGCCATGCTCAAAATCCTCGGCGTGACGCTGGGGATCGCGCCGGTGCAGGCGCTGGTGGTGATGTTCGTGGTGACGATGGCGTACTCGGTGCTCTCCGGGCTGTGGGGCGTGCTGGTGACCGACTTCGTGCAGTTCGGCATCGCGATGGGCGGCTCCATCGTCCTGGCGATCTTTGCCGTGAACGCGGTGGGCGGCATCGACACGCTCGTCGCGCGCCTCCCGGAGCACTACGGCTCGGCCGATGCCGCGCTCTCCTTCTTCCCGAGCAGCGACGCGGCATGGATGCCGCTCACGGCCTTCCTCGCGTACCTCTCCGTGCAGTGGTGGGCGACGTCGTACCCCGGCGCGGAGCCGGGGGGCGGCGGGTTCATCGCCCAGCGCATCTTCAGCGCCCGCACCGAGCGCGACGGGATGCTGGCGACGCTCTGGTTCAACATCGCCCACTACGCCATCCGCCCCTGGCCGTGGATCCTGACGGCGCTCTGCGTGGTCGTGCTCTACCCCAACCTGGAAGACCCCGCCACCGGCTACATCCGCGCGGTCGTGGACCTGCTCCCCACCGGCTTCCGCGGACTGATGCTCGCGGCCTTCGCGGCGGCGTACATGTCTACCATCGCCACGCAGCTCAACTGGGGCGCGTCGTACCTGATCAACGACCTTTACCTCCGCTTCGTCAACCCGAACGCGGAGCGCGGCCGGGTGATCGCGCTCTCCCGGCTTGCGACGGTGGTGACCTTCATCCTGGGCTCCGGCGTGACGTACATCCTGTATTGGGTCGGCTCCATCGAGGGCGCGTGGCGCATCATGATCGCACTGGGGGCGGGGACGGGGCTGGTGTACATCTTCCGCTGGTACTGGTGGCGCATCAACGCGTGGTCGGAGATCAGCGCGATGGTGGCCGCGCTGGTCTCTTTCGCCGCGCTCACGGGGCTTGGCATCTACGACCCCGTGGACCCGCTCGAGGGCGCCCACCTGATGCTGGCGACGACCGTCATCACCACGATCGTCTGGGTGGCCGTCACCTTTCTGACCGCCCCCACCGACGAGGCGAAGCTGGTGGATTTCTATCGCCGCGTGCGCCCCGGTGGCCGGGGGTGGCGCCCGGTGCAGGCCCTCGCCGGGTTCCCGGGCGAGCCGGTGGCCGGGGGCGCGCTGGGGTGGGCGAACTGGGTGGCCGGCGTGGTCAGCGTCTACGCGACCCTCTTCGGCGTCGGCCGCCTCCTCTTCGGCGGCTTCGCCGAGGCCGCCATCTACCTCCTCGCCGCCGCCATCGCCTTCGCCGTCATCGCCCGCAACCTGGGCCGCGGCGAGGAAGCGCATCGCCTGCGGGAGCAGCCCGCCGACGGAGTCCAGGAATCTAGGGGTACATCATGGTAGAATCACGAGACACGTCCGAGGAAGCCGAACCGGCGCGCTTCCTCCACCTTCTTCGAAAGCGACCTACTGACGCACCAACATGTGATCGCCTCTGCATCGGGGTGACACCGTCCGCGCCCCCATCTTGCTGCGCCCGAACGCCGGGCCCATGATGGGGGCAGCATCGCAACACGATTCCACGTAACCCGGGGGCACGATGTTCCGGACCACAGCCGTCGTTCTCTTCCTCCTGTTCGGCAGGGAGCCGCTTTCCGGCCAGTCGTCCGGTGCGGGCGGACAGGCCACCGCGCTGGTGGGGGGCACGCTGGTCGACGGCACCGGACGCGGGCCCGTTTCCGGCGCGACGGTGGTGATGCGGGGCGGGAGGATCGTGTGCGCGGGGAGCGGCTGCGCGGTGCCGGCGGGGGCGCGGCGGGTGGACGTGCGCGGGAAGTACGTGATCCCGGGGCTGGTGGACGGGCACGTGCACTACTCGCAGACCGGGTGGGCCGACGGGCGCCCCGATGCGCTCGACGTGCGCGCACGCTTCCCGTACGACTCCACCATCGCGTCGCTGCAGGCGCACCCGGAGCGGTTCTACCGCAGCCACCTCTGCTCGGGGGTGACGGCGACGTTCGACGTGGGCGGGTACCCGTGGACCTGGGCGCTGCGCGAGGGGGCGGAGCGGTCGACCGCGGCGCCGCACGTGGCCGCGGCGGGGCCGCTCCTCTCCACGCGCGACCACTGGGTGAACTTGCCGGCGGAGCGGCAGTTCGTGCACACCGCCACCGATTCGGCGACGCGGGCCGGGGCGCGCATGATGGCCGCGTGGGAGAGCGACGCGATAAAGGTGTGGTACCTGGTGAGCGCGACCTCGCCGGACACCGCCGCGTCCAAGTCGCGCATCCGGGTCGCGGCAGAGGAGGCGCGGCGCGCGGGGATCCCGCTCATCGTGCACGCCACCAGCCTGTGGGCCGCCAAGGACGCGCTCCGCGCCGGCGCCAAGCTGCTGGTGCACTCGGTGGAGGACGTGCCGGTGGACGAGGAGTTCCTTCGGCTGGCGCGCGAGGCGGGCGCCTCGTACAACCCGACGCTCACGGTGCGTGAGGGATACTTGCAGCTGCGCGAGCGGCGCTTCAACCCGCGCGGCCTCCCGCTGGAGTGCGTGGACCCCGCCACCCGCGCCAAGGCCTTCCTGACCGACTCCCTTCCGCCCGCGGGCGGCGACAACGCGGCGATTCGGGCGCGAGCCGCGGAGGGGTACCGGCTGATGCTGGCGAACCTGCGGCGCGTCCACGCCGCGGGGATCCCGGTGGTGATGGGCACCGACGCCGGCAATCCCCTCACGCTGCACGGCCCTTCCGTGTACCGCGAGATGGCCGCCATGGCCGAAGCCGGGCTCTCGCCGATGGACGTGCTCGTGGCCAGCACGCGCAACGGCGCGCGGGCGATGGGGAGGACCGACATCGGGACGGTGGAGCGGGGAAAGGTCGCGGATCTAGTGGTGCTGGACGCGAACCCGCTCGCGGATGTCGCGAACTACCGCAGGGTGTCGCGGGTGGTGCGCGGCGGGAAGGTTTGGACGCGGCGGGAGCTGGAGTACCGCTGACCGGGATGCTCGCGGCGCCCGCGCGGCGCTGCATCACACGCAAAGGGAACGGAATGCGGTCTCTGCTTCGCGGATGGATGACGGTTGTCGCGCTGGTGCTCGCTGGGTGCGCCACGTTGCCCGCGGGGCCCGCGGCGGGCTATCAGGTGCATGAGGCGAGCATCGAGGAGATCCACCGCGCCTTCCGCGACGGGCGGCTCAGCGCGCGGGAGCTGGTCACGGCACACCTGGCGCGCATCGAGGCGTACGACAAGCGCGGGCCGTACCTCAACTCGCTGATCACCGTCAACCCCGCCGCGCTCGCGGCGGCGGACTCGCTGGACCGGCACTTCCGGCAAACCGGGCGCTTCCTGGGGCCGCTCCACGGGATCCCGGTGATCGTCAAGGACAACTACGACACCCGCGACCTCCCCACGACGGCGGGGTCGCTCGCGCTGGCGGGCTCGGTGCCGCCGGACGATGCGTTCCAGGTGCGCCGGCTGCGCGAGGCGGGGGCCATCGTCCTGGCGAAGAGCAACATGGCGGAGTTCGCCTTCACGCCATACGAGACGGTCGGGTCGATGCTCCCCGGCTACACGCGCAACCCGTACGACCTCACGCGCGGAACCGCGGGGTCGAGCGGAGGCACGGCGGCGGCGGTGGCGGCGAGCATGGGGGTGGTGGGGCTGGGGACGGATACGGGGAACTCGATCCGCGGCCCCGCGTCGCACCAGGCGCTGGTGGGGATCCGCTCCACGATGGGCCTCACCAGCCGCGACGGGATCGCGCCGCTGTACCTGGACCGCGACATCGGCGGGCCGATGGCGCGCACGATGGCGGATGCGGTGCGCGTGCTGGACGTCATCGCCGGACCCGACCCCGCCGACCCCGTCACAGCTGAGAGCCGGCGACGCGTGCCGCGCGAGGGGTACGCCGCGCACCTGCGGGCGGACGGGCTGCGCGGGAAGCGGATCGGCGTCGTGCGGCAGCTTTCGAACACCCCCAGCGCCGACAGCGCGGTGCTGGCCCGCTTCGAGGAGGCGCTACGGGCGATGCGCCTGCAGGGCGCCGAAGTCGTGGACGTGCGCATCCCGGAGCTGGACACCATCCGCGGCTCGCTCTGGTGCGGGCGCTTCAAGACGGACATCAACGCCTACCTGGCGTCGCGCGGCCCCGGCGTGCCGGTAAAGAATCTGGACGAGATCATCGCGTCGGGGAACTTCCACCCCTCCATCAGCGGGCGGCTGCGCGACTTCCAGCGCTTCACCTCGCCGGAGCAGGACGAGGCGTGCCGTCAGGCCGCCGCCAACGTGCCGAAGCTGCGCGCGGGGGTGCGCGCGGTGCTCGCGGCGCAGCGGCTGGATGCGCTCGCCTACCCCACCTGGAGCAACCCGCCGCGCCTGATCGGCGACCTCAACACGCCGCACGGCAACAACAGCTGGCAGCTCTCGCCGCCGACCGGCTTCCCCGCCATCAACGTGCCGATGGGGTACGTGCAGGGCACCCTGCCCGTCGGCCTCCAGATCCTGGGTGACGCCTGGAGCGAGCCCGTGCTGATCGAGATCGGCTACGCGTACGAGCAGGCGACCCGCCATCGCCGCCCGCCCTCCACCACGCCGCCGCTGTAGGCCCGCGATTTACCGGGTAAACTCCGGCGGGGTGTGACCAGTAAAGACAGATGCCTTGCTCCGGAGCCTGGAGCAAGGCATCTTTACGCCCGGTCCACACCCGCCCACCCGCAACGCCTCCTCCACCACCCATGGCACACATCACCTGCTTCACCGTCCAAAAGGGCGGTGCGGGCAAGACCAGCATGACGGTCAACGTGGCCGGCACGCTGGCCGGGGCCTACGGGCTCCGCACGCTCGTGATCGACGCGGACCCGCAGTGCAACGCCACGGCGGCGCTGCTGGGGCCCGACTACGCCGACGCGGGCTACTCCCCCACCTTTGCGGACGTGCTGGAGGGGCGCTCCACCATCGCCGAAGCCGCCGTGCAGAAAAGCTTCCCGACTCTGTGGACGCTGCCGGGGTCGGAAAAGCTGGTGGCCTACGAGATGGCGCGCGACGACGCGCGGCGCGGCCGGGTGATCCACTCCGTCGCGTCGCTCCTCTCGGATGCGATCCCGGAGGAGATCGACGTGGTGCTGATCGACACGCCGCCCTCGGGCGGGATCTGGCTGCAGGTGGCGCTGGCGGCGTCGCACAGCTACACGGTGGTCGCGACGCCGGACGACTTCTCGGCCAGCGGCGTGCTCAAGCTGATCGGCACCGTGGACCAGGTGTGCACCGATTTCAACCCGGCGCTGCGCCGCGCGGGCTTCCTCATCAACCAGTACCGCCGCACCTCCGAGGGCGACCAGTACGTCCGCTTCTACCGCGACTGCTTCCCGGAGGACGTCTTCCGCACGGTCTTTCCGCTGCGCGGCGTGATCGGCTCGTCGCGCGGGATGCGGATGCCGGTGGAGCTGTACGAGCGCCTGTACCGGGTGAGCACGCCGGCCGCCCCCCTCTTCCGGGACGTGGTCGCGGAGTGGATGGAGCGCGTGGGGATCCGGGGACGCGGCGCGGTGCCGCGCTTCGACGGCGAGCAGCAGGGGATCGGGTTGGAGACGGTGGAGGTGGCGGCATGAGCAAGGCACCGCGCCCCGCGCTGGACCTTTCGAAGCAGCGCGCCGCGTTCACCCAGGTCTCCAGCCAGCTCGCCGGCATGGCCCCGTCGCACCCGGCTGCGGTGGTGGACGGGGCCACGCGCGCCAAGAACCACCTGACGCTCCCCATCGCGCAGATCGAGGAGGAGGGCGCGTACGTCCGCGAGGTGGAGAGCGAGGAGGAGCTGGCGGACCTGGCCGGCTCCATCCGCATCGATGGCGACGTGCCGGGCGCAATCGGCGTGCGGCGCGTGGGGCCGCCGGTGGCGCCGCGATTCGTGCTGGTGTACGGGCGCCGCCGCCTGCACGCGGCCAAACTCGCCGGGCTGCGCACGGTCACCGTGCGCGACCTGGGGCCGATCAGCGAGGAGGAAGCGTTCCTTCAGCAGATCGCCGAAAACGAGTCGCGCCGGGCCATGTCGGTGATGGACGCGTGCCTGGCCTACTTCCGCGCGCACCACGGCTTCGGGCACACGCAGGCCGTGCTCGCCGCGCGGGCGGGGAAGAGCCCCGGGTACGTGAGCTGGATGACCAAGGGCGGCGAGGCGCTCGCGCAGATGACCGAGGAGGAGCGCGCCGCCCTCGCCCGCCACCCGCGCATGGGCACCGCCGTCTTCCGCGACACCTCGTCCAAGCCGCTCCCCGAGCGCGTGGCGACGCTCCGCGCGATGGCCCGCTCCGTCCTCGCCGGCGCGGCCCAGGCCGCGGATGCCATGCCCTCCGCGATCCGCTGGTCGGCGGCGCGCGGCGGCACCCTGCGCCTGAACGCGCACCTGGATCCCAAGCGGCTCCACGAGGACCGCGAGTATCGCGCGGAGGTGCGGGGCCTGGTCGAGCGGCTGGAGCAGATGCTGGCCGAGGCGGATAGCCGGTGAGTGGCTGCCGGGATTCCTAGGATCGAAGCGAACGCAAGGGAGATCCCCGGGGGTGGGGACCTCCCTTTCTGCCGTGCATAGTCCGTCAGGTACCTGATGGGGGTGGCGCGGGTGGTGCGGGCGCGGGGCTGCTTCCGCTCGCGCCGCTCGGGGACGAGGTCGTACTCGGGACATAGAGCCCGACCGCCTTGAGCGCGTCGGTGAGAGAAAGGTCGGCCATTATCGCGATCGACGCGAAGGGACGGCCCTGCGTCGGAAACTGGCCCATGCCGCGTAGGTAGATGTTAGGGATCGGGCGGAACATCAGCCGGTACGCCCACCCCTCGGCCACCAGCGTCGTGTCGGGCGTGACCATGCTGAACGCGCCGCTCTCACCCTGCCGGAGCCGCCTGTAGATCTGGTTCACTTCCGGATGCGTGCGTACGAATGCGCTGTCGAAGGTGGTCACGCGCTCGCGGAAGGTGTACAGCGGGCCGCGCAGGGCGCTGAACGAGAAGCGCTCCTTACCGTCCGTGTCCAGCTGCCGGAACGACAATCCCCAGCGCCGGAACCTGACTAGCGACTCGCTCGCGCTGTCGCTGCCCACCGGATTCGTCTGGAACCCGACCGCGAGCGCGGGCCCGATGAACACGCCCCTGTTTCCGAAGAGGGGAGTCTCGAACCGGAACAGCCCGCCAACCTGCCACACACCGCGCGTGTCGGGGACACCCGATTGCACGTCCAAGAGCCGCGGCGCGTACAGCACGAAAGAAGTGTCGCCCTCCACGATCATCGTGTCCGGACGGGCGCAGATTCTTCGCGCCCCGCCGGGAAGAGTCTCGCCGCGCCGGAAAACTGTCGGGCGGCAGTCGTAGATCCGCCGCTCCTTCACGGAAGTGGTTCGCTCCGCCATGGCCGTCGCCGAGATACGGAACGGGCGCTCCCAGAGATAGATCATGGCGGGCGGCATCGTATCGCGGGGCAGGCCCAGAAGGGAGCGTAGCGCGCCCGTGACAGGGCTCACGATGCCGCCGATGGACGTGGTGCCTAGCCCGATGTTGTACGCAACCGAGCCCTGGAGGTGCGGATCCTTGTCGCGGAACCCGGATCCGCTGGCGTACTCGAACCCGGTTCGCAAGATGAAGTCGTCCTCCCGGAAGTTCTTCAGTGCCGAATCGAGCCCGGCGAGCCGCCGGCGCATCGTGTCGGCGCGCGCCCGCTCTGCGACCAACCTGAGCTGTTCCGGAGTGGGTGGGGCTTTGGGCGTCTCCGCGGACGCCGGGCGGCTCGGGGCGATCAGCGTCAAGGAGCACACGCGCTCGCCGCTCGGATACCGAAATACCTCGGCCACCGCACCGTCGAGCGACTTCGCCGGGGCGGCGCGGACCAGGGCTCCCGGAGCACCTCGCCCGATGACTGCGTAGCGCTGGCCGCGGAGGTATACCTCCAGGTCCACGGGCGCGCTAACGCCGACACTGTCGCCCTGCGCCGCCACGATCGTAACAGTCAGCGAATCGTTGACCGTCTCCCGCGTGGAGATGCGTGCTGGGGTCGCCGGGCACAGGCCGATCGTGCCGTATTGGGCCATTCCCGCCGGGATGCGGAGGCGGTACGAGCTCGCGGGCGACACACGTTTGGTGGTGTCCCTTGCTGTTGTTGGTGTTACGGTGGCGGGTTGCTGGGGGTGGAGTGCGGGGGCTGCCGAGAGCAATGCCCCGGCGGCAACGGCGAGCGTCAGACATTTGAGCATGGAAGATGAACGTTTGAGCGGCGGCAGCCGCCGTGAGGAGCCGGTTCCCGACGTTGCCACGCCGCGAATAATCGCTGATGCGGTAGAGGAGGGATCGAGCCGCAAGCCGAGCGGCATCGATCCCCCACGCAGGTTAGAGGGACGCGTGTGCGGCTTTTCTCGGGTCGGGCATGATGCGCACGGAGGAGAAAACGGCAACTATGGCTCACACCGGGACAGAGAAGGACAGCAAGAACGGATAAGAGGTTCTTTCT
>JAUJMI010000464.1 GCA_030446945.1 Longimicrobium sp.
GAGGATGATCGAGCTATCCCTACGAACGGAAATCTAGCATGTCGAGCACATACAACGATGACAAGAACGGGTGTCCGTCGGCCCTCAGGTGCAGCGCCGCGCCAACGTGCGCACCAGGGTGGCCGCGCGCGCCTTGTCTGCGCCCGCGGAAGCCGCCACGGTGCGGCCGAGGGCGGCGATGCGGTCCGGCTTCACCGTGTCGTCCGCGCCCGAATCCGTGCAGAACCGCGCCTCCGGGGCGCGCGACTGCTCCTCCGTGGCCGCCGCCGCGCCCGCCACGTCGCTGAGCACGTTCACCAGCCGCGTGCGCGTGGCGAACGGCGCCTGCTTCTGTGCCACCGACCGCGCCGTGATCGTGCGCAGCGCCGGGAGCGGGTTCGCGGCGTCGTGCGGTACCGTCAGGTCGCGCCGCACCCATCCCCGCGCGCCGTCAGCCGTGCACACGCGCACCCACGCTCCCGCGGCGGTCCCCTCCACCACGAGCGGCGCCGCGATGTCGAGGGTGCGCACGGCGGCCCCCGTCGCGGCGGGGGTGGCGCGGAGCCGCACCGCATCGAGCGTCGCGCCGCGTGCCTGCGCCATCAGCGGCGCGGAGGCGAAGACGAGGAGGCACAGCATCCACGTGCGCCGGCCGAATCGTGATCGGAGCATGTTGTCCCTGAGGTTGGGTGGGGTGCCGGAACGCCCTGCCCGAACGGATAGCCGCTCCGCGGGCGACGCGCAACGACGCAGCATCAACTGGAACGCCCCCGGGCCGCAAAGGACCGGGGGCGCTCTTCCGTGGAACGACGAAAGCTACTCTTCGTCCATGAAGGGGTATTCGAAGCTCTGCGCCGGGGCCAGCGTTTCCTTGATGGCGCGCGGGCTGATCCAGCGCACCATGTTGAGCACGGAGCCCGCCTTGTCGTTGGTGCCGCTCGCCCGCCCGCCGCCAAAGGGCTGCTGGCCGACGACGGCGCCGGTGGGCTTGTCGTTGATGTAGAAGTTGCCCGCGGAGTTGCGCAGCCGGCGGTCGGCTTCCACGATCGGCTTGCGCTCGTTGGAGAAGACGGCGCCCGTGAGCGCGTAGGCCGTGCCGGCGTCCACCACGTCCATGATCCGCTCCCAGTCGCGCTCCGGGTACACGTGCAGCGCCAGCACCGGGCCGAACACCTCCTCGCACATCAGCCGGTAGGCGGAGTCCTCCACCTGCACCAGCGTGGGGTCGATGAAGTAGCCCTGCGAGTCGTCCGAGGTGCCGCCGTGGATGATCTCGATCCCCTTGGATTCCTTTGCGTGCTGGATGTAGCCGGTGATCTTGTCGAACGCCTTCCGGTCGATCACCGCGCCCATGAAGTTGCGGAAGTCGCGCACGTCGCCCACGCGCACCTGGCTGAGCATCTCCACCGTGCGCTCGCGCACCTGGGGCCAGATGGAGTCCGGCACGAAGACGCGCGAGGCGGCGCTGCACTTCTGCCCCTGGTACTCGAAGCCGCCGCGCACGATGGCGGTGGCGAGCGCGTCCACGTCGGCGCTGGCGTGGGCCAGGATGAAGTCCTTGCCCCCCGTCTCGCCCACCAGCCGCGGGTAGCTCCTGTACGACGCGATCCGGTCGCCCACCGTCTTCCAGAGGGTCTGGAACACGGCGGTGGAGCCGGTGAAGTGCACGCCCGCCAGGTCGCGGTGCGCCACCAGGATGTCGGTGATCGGCCCCGGGTCGCCCGGGATGAAGTTGATGACTCCGTCCGGAAGCCCGGCTTCCTGCAGGATCTTCATGACGTAGTAGTTGCTGTACACCGCGTTGTTCGACGGCTTCCAGAGAGCCACGTTCCCCATCATCGCCGGCGCGGTGGGGAGGTTCCCGCCGATGGCCGTGAAGTTGAAGGGCGTGACGGCGTAGATGAAGCCTTCGAGCGGGCGGTGGTCCATCCGGTTCCACATCCCGGGGCCGGACACGGGCTGCTCGCTGTAGATCTTCTCGGCGAAGTGCGTGTTCCAGCGCCAGAAGTCGATCAGCTCGCAGGCGCTGTCGATCTCCGCCTGGAACGCCGTCTTGCTCTGGCCGAGCATGGTGGCGGCGTTGAGCACGGGGCGGTAGCGCGTGGCCAGCAGCTCCGCGGCGCGCTGAAAGACGGCGAGGCGGTCCTCCCACGGCCAGTGCATCCACTCCTTCTGCGCCTCGCGCGAGGCGTCGATCGCCTGGCGGACCTCGTGGGGCCCCGCCTTGTGGTAGGTGGCCAGCACGTGCCCGTGGTCGTGCGGCATCACCTGGCGCTCGGTGTTGCCGGTGCGCACCTCGCGCCCGCCGATGATGAGCGGAATCTCGATCTCCTCCCCCGCCATCCGGTCGAGCGCGGCCTTGAGCTCGGCCCGCTCCGGGCTTCCGGGGGCATACGACAGCACCGGCTCGTTGCGCGGAGCTGGAACCTGCGTCACGCTATTCATGCGGCTCCTCCTGGTGGTTCCGTGTGAGGGCCCACAAGCTACTCCCCCGCATCCGCCTCCGCTACACCCGCCCGGCTTGACCCTTTTGGCGGCTGGGGGGTAGATTGGGGTGCAGGGCGCACCACTCACCGAACCGGCCGCGGCATGACCATCGTCGAGCAGATCGAAGACACGCTGGACACCATCCGCCCCGCCCTGCGCGGCGACGGCGGCGACGTGGAGTTCGTGGCGTACGACGACGCGGAGGGCGTGGTGCAGCTCCGCCTGATGGGCGCGTGCAGCTCGTGCCCCATCTCCACCCTGACGGTGAAGCAGGGGATCGAGCGGCGGATCAAGCAGGTGATCCCGGAGGTCCGCGAAGTCCAGGCGGTCTGACGGCCGCCCGCACCGCACCCACCGATGGCCGGCGCTCGCATGGGCGCCGGTTTTTTCGTATCCTGTCGCCGGGCCACGGCGCCCGCACCACGAGCCTGACGAACAACGCTGCGTGCCCGCGTCTGGCGGACCCTCAACGGCCCGCACTCACGCACTCACGCGCTTACGCACTTTCTTGCCATGACCAACGAACAGCGTGACCAGGTCCTCCGGCGTGTCGCCGCGGCCCTCACGCGGGTGATC
>JAUJMI010000084.1:0-9586 GCA_030446945.1 Longimicrobium sp.
GTTGTACGCCGCGGCCGCCAGGTACCAGGCCCCGAAATGATTGTGCAGGTCCGTCAGGTAGCGCAGGGCGGCGTCGGTGGAGCGCTCCGGATCGCGCCGCTCATCGACGTACGAGTCCACGCGGAGGCCGTAGTCGCGCGCCGTCGGGGCCATGAACTGCCAGAGGCCCACCGCGCTCACCCGCGACTTGGCGTTGGTGTTGAACCCGCTCTCGATCATGGAGAGGTACAGCAGGTCCTCAGGCATGCCGCGCGCGCGCAGCTTGGCGCGGATCATCTCCTCGTAGCGGCCGGAGCGCTTGAGGTAGAGGGCCATCTCGTCCTGCTGGCTCCCCGTGAAGATCCCCACGAAGCGCTGCACGGAGGCGTTGCGGACCACCGGGATGTCGAAGCTCGCGGAAAGGACGGCTGCCTCGGCCTCGGCGGCGAACAGGCTCTTGCGGAGCGCCGTCGTGTTCCGTGCATCCGGACCGTCGGTGGCGAGCACGGCGGCGCCCATGACGCTGCCGAGCAACACTGCGACCGGCCAAGCCGTCCTGAACTCCATGCATCCTCCTTGGTGGGGGTACCGCGGGCGGTGCGGGACTTCTGCAAGGCTCTGGAACCGCGAGCGGCGAGGGTGGGAACCTGCCGGAGTCGCGTTCGCCGCCATCGCTCCGTGCATCTAAGATAGTGCATCACAACGAGTTATTCAACCCCGTTCCCGGATGAGGGTAACGGGGAACGGGGGCGGCCCGTTGCTTCGATTTGTTATTCCCTGTCCCGTGTTGCCTAATCCCCGCGGGCTCCACCGCGGTCCGATTTCAGCCGGCGGGCTTGCGGCGGGACGCGAGGCGGACGATGGCGGCCATGGCGAGCCAGAAGAGGACGACCGAAAGGGGCCAGGCCAGGAACCGCGGAGCCACGATCCCGACCGCCGCCAGCGCCAGCATCAGCACCGCCAGCGCGGTCACCCAGCCGATGTCTTCGCGGCCGATCAGACGCTCTCCCACCAGCGCGCGCGCGAGGACGGTGCCCGCCCGCGCCAGGCGCCCCAGGATGCGTCCCACCTCCGTCCCGCGGTACGAATGCGCCCGCGCCTCTCGCGCCGTCACGATCTCCGGGCGGCGCTGGTCGTCCGCATCGGTCACCACCAGCCGCTCCGTCGCCCGCCGCTCCTTGAACTCCGCGCCGGGGACGGGCGAGGTGCGCAGCGCGATCTCCACCGACGCCTCCAGGTCGGCCTCGAAGAGCGCCTCCATCTCGGCCGCGAAGGTGCGGTCCGTCACG
Source organism: Longimicrobium sp. (assembly GCA_030446945.1). Classification (GTDB taxonomy): domain Bacteria; phylum Gemmatimonadota; class Gemmatimonadetes; order Longimicrobiales; family Longimicrobiaceae; genus Longimicrobium. The sequence goes on from JAUJMI010000084.1 coordinate 1,269, forward strand.
GCCACGTCGATCTCCCAGTTCCCCAGCAGCGACGCCAGGTTCATGTTGGTGGACCCGATGCGCGACCACATCCCGTCCGCCACTGCCGTTTTGGCGTGGATCATGGGCCCTTCCCACTCGAAGAGCCGCACCCCCGCCTCCAGCAGCGGCCGGTGTTCCGCGCGCGACATCCCCCCTACGATAGGCCCGTTGTTGTACGCGGGGACGAGCACGCGCACGTCCACCCCGTCGCGCGCGGTGGAGGCGAGCGCTTCCACCATGGCGGGGGGGAGGACGAAGTAGGGGTCGGTCATCCACAGGCGCCGCTCCACGCCCACCGCCACGAACTGCATCAGGCGGTAAATGCGGCTCTTCCCCGGCTCCCCCTCCACCACGCGGACCGACACGTCGCCGCGGGGGGCGACCTGAGCCGGGTCCGGCACCTCGCCGGGGGGGAGCGGGGGGCCGGCGGCGCGCCAGGTGCGGGCGAAGGCGCGGTCGATGGCGGCCGCAGCGGGGCCGCGGAACTCCACCCCGGTGTCGCGCCATGCCGTGATCCCCTCGTGCGGCGACCCCGCCCACTCGTCGCCGATGCACATCCCCGCCACCGAGGCATAATCCCCGTCCACCGCAACGACTTTGCGATGGTCGCGGCGCAGGAAGTGGAGCGGGTCGGTCACGCTGGGCGGCGCAAAGGAGCGCACCTCGGCGCCCGCATCGCGCAACGGGCGCCAGAAGGCGCGCGGCGTCGCCCAGCACCCCACCCAGTCGTACAGCACCCGCACCGGAACGCCACTGCGTGCCTTCTCCGCGAGCGCGTCCCGAAAGGTGCGCCCCACCAGGTCGTCGCGGATGATGTAGTTCTCGAGGTGAATCCATCGCTGCGCGCCCGCGATGGCCTCCAGCCAGGCGGGGAACGCCTGCGGCCCGTCCACCAGCAGCCGCGCCGAGTTCCCGCGGATCTGCCCCGCGTCCGACGAGCGCACCATCGCACGCTCCGCGTAGCGCACGATGGTGCGCAACGCGGACGCTCTCGCGGTGGGCGGGTTGGGCAGGGCGGGATGCGGTTCCGTCACGGGCACGTGGGAATCGGTGAATGGCGTGGCTCGCGCCGAAGGGGAAAGCAAATGCGCGGCCAGCAGCGCCGGGGCCCCCACCCCCGCTCGTCACCTCGCTGGCCCCTCCCCCAACAACCACCTCGCGGAGGGGGCGAAGGCCCTCTGCCCGCGCGCCCGCTGCCCTCACCGCCGGCGCCACCACGAATTCCGACCCGCGCTCCTCTTTCTCCAACGGGGGACTGTGCCTGGACCTCTTCGCTGCGGACACCAGCATCGGGGCTCGCGCGTCTCCAAGCCGAGCTGACCCGGTAGCTCGCCGGAAGTGAATCGCCCCGCCGGCATCCGCTGCCGGCGGGGCGATTCGCGTTGTCCTTATTCGCTACGGCTGCGCGGGCGCGGGAGGCACGCGCGGCCTGTTGGGATCGATCACCCTGCCCAGCAGCTCGGGCGTGGGGTCGGTCGCGCGTGCACGCGCCGGCCGCGGTGTGGGCCGGGGGGCGGCGATGCGGGCCGGCACCACCTTCGTGGCCCGTGCGGTGGTGGTCAGCGTCCTGGTGGGTGCGACGGTGACCGCGCGTGCCGGCGCCACTCTCGTGGCCCGTGCGGTGGTGACCGCGCGTGCCGGCGCCACCATCGTGGTTGTGGTGGTGATCAGAGCCTTCGTTTGCGCCGGGGCGGGCGCTACGGTTCGCGTCGGGGCAAGTGCCGGGGCCGGAGCGGCGGTCCTCGAGGGCACCAGGACAGGGGCCGCCGCCGCGGGATCCCGCGAAGGCGCCACGACCCTCACGGCTTCGCGGGGAACCGCCGGGGCACCGACGGCGATGACGGGCGGCTGGAAGGTGATGGGGAGCTCGACGCGCACGGCCACCGGCTGCCCGCCATTCCGGGCCGGTTGGAACCGCATGTTGGAAGCGATGCCGCGCGCGGGCTCGCCGAACTCCGCGCGGGTCGTGCTGACCACCCGCGCATCCGAAACGGAGCCGTCGGGCCGCACAACCATCTCCACCACGACGGTACCGCTGACGCCGGCGTCGCGCAGGACCGGCGGGTAGGCGCGCTGGAGCTCCTGTCTGACCCTGCCGGACTCTCGCAGCGACGGCTTCTGCTCCACCTGGCTGATGTCGTAGACCGGCGTGGTGTCCGGTTGCGTCAGCACCGCGCGGACGCGGATGGGCTCCGCGTCGGCGGCGGGGAAGAGGCTGGCGAAGAGCGCCGGATGGGAGGGCGCGGGGAGCGCGTAGCCGGTGGCGACTACGCCCAAGGTGAGGGCGGCGCAGGCGGCCGCGCGGGCGGCGCGGTTGCGCGGGGTTCGATCGGTCATGGCGCGGATTCTCCTTTCCAGAAAGGAACGGGGTTCGGCGAATGCGGCAGCCCTCAGGGCCGTCGCGGAGCCACGGGCGCCGACGCGCAGGAGGAGGTCGCCGTAGATGGCGATGTCCCCGCCTCCGCGCAGGGTACGAGCATCGCAGTCCACCTCCACCGCCAGCCTCAGGCGGCGAAGCTGGAACCACACGGCCAGATTCCACGGGACGAGCGCCGCCGCCACGGTCGCGGCGAGGATCAGGAGCGGGTCGCGGGCGCGGATGTGCTCGCCCTCGTGCCGCACCACCAGGCGCTGCATCGGCTCCGCCCAGGCGAGCGTCCAGCGCGGCACCACGATGGCGGGCCGCACGACCCCCACCACCGCCGGCCCCACCTCGTGCGACACGAGCACGGGGACGCCGGCCAGCCGCGCCGCCCGCCACCCGCGCCTCCTGCGCCAGAGCACCGCCACCCCGGCCGCGATCCCCGCGACCAGCAGCGCCGAGGTCGCCATCCAGAGGGTGGGGAGCACCCCCTCGACCCGCTCGGACCGCGGGCGAGCGTGGCGAACGGCCGGCGCGGCGGGGAGATCGGGGCGCGCCATCGGTTCCGCCGGCGCGAAGGAGACGGGCACCTCGCTCGGGCGCTCCGCCAGCGCCAGCGGACCGGCGCACGACAGGAGGAGGGCGGCGGCCCAGACCCAGCGCGTGGGCCGGCTGTACATCCGCAGCAGCGCCTCCGCCGCCAGGGCGGCGAGCGCGAGAAGGGCCGAAAAGGCCAGGGCGTAGACGAGCCAGGCGATCATGGGTTCTCCTCCGCGTGAAGACGCTCTTCCAGGAGGGTGCGCATCCGGCGCAGCTCGTCGCCTGAGAGCGACCGGTCGGAGACGAGGTGCGTGAGGAGCATTTCGGGCGAGTCCTTGAACAGCTTGCGCGTGAGCCTGCGCAGGACGCTGGTGCCGGCCTCCTGGCGTTCGACGGCGGGGTGGTAGCGGTACGCCTTCCCCTCCTCCGTGTGCTCCACGTACCCCTTTTCTTCGAGCGTGCGCAGGACGGTGAGCACAGTGGTGTAGGCGAGGTCGTCCGCCAGCCGCCCGCGGACCTCGGCCACGGTGGCGCTCCCCAGATCCCACAGCACGCCCATCACGTCCAGCTCCCGCTCCGTAAACGAGATCTCCATCGCCGCGCTCCCCGAGCTCCAGGTGGTCCTACTATGCGTATAGTTGAATGATAAACTATCGTGCCGAGCCTGTCAACTAGTTCGTTAGTAGTAGGCGGTGCTCAGCGCGTTGGATGTCGTATGCTCGCGAAAATACCAACCCGTTGCCTGAACGGAGCGACTCAACCCGTACCTGCCTCGCCGCGATCTCTGGCGCGGAGTGAGCGAAACGGGCTCTCCTCGGGTGATTCGATCCAGCCGATGTTGGGTACTCCGTGTGTCCGGAGCTGCGGAAGCGGAATGCGCCGCACCATTGTAGGTCGATCCGCGGATAAGCGGGGGGGCACCTTCGACCGCCACGTACCTGCAGCTGAACATGGGCAAGGCCGGTGCACGCGGCAGAGCCCGTCTCCTTCACTCCGCGCCACAGGATAGTGAAGCCCAGGTACGGTGCAGCGCTTCGCTCAACAATTGGTGGGGGGCTCGGCTGCACGGGAAGGTCGCGCGATGCGGAGAATCGTGAAGATCGTAGCGCCTCAGCGCGCTTCCGCGCCTCCGCGTGTGACCCGCCGTTCTCGGCCCGCGCACGCTGCCGTTCCTAATCCCTGATCCCTAATCCCTAATCCCCATCAGTTCCCTAATCCCGGCCGTCCCCTTACCTTGGTGTGTTTTTCGTAACTCCATAGATCCGCAACGACGGCCCCAGGTCCATGAGCCAAGTCGCCCCGACCGCGCAGACCCCCGTCTCCGCCGCGCCCCCGGCGCACACGCCGGCGGCCATGCGCCCGCCGTACCTCGCGGCGCTCGCCGCGGCGGCGGCGGTCTTCGCGCTGTACGCCATCACGCTGGGTCCCACCACCTGGTTCTGGGACACGAGCGAGTACATCGCCACCGCGCACATCCTCGGCATCCCGCACCCGCCGGGCAACCCGCTCTTCGTGCTGCTGGCGCGCGCGTGGGAGGTGCTCCTTTCGCCGTTCGGGCTCTCCCCCGCGGTACGGATCAACCTCTTCTCCGCCTTCATGACGGCGGGGACGATGTTCTTCTGGTACCTGGTGGTGCACCGCATCCTCACCACGTTCACCGACCGGCCGCTCTTCCGGCACGGCGGCGCGGCGGTCTCGGTGCTGATCTCGGCCACGGCGTACACGGTGTGGAGCCAGGCCACGGTGAACGAAAAGGTGTACACCGTCTCGCTCTTCACCATCGGCGCGATCACCTGGGTTGCGTTCCTGTGGCGCGACCACGTGGAGTCGCACCGCGCGGCGCCGCGAGAAGGGCGCGGCAAGAAGTGGCACGACGACAATGCGCTGGTGCTGATCGCCTTCGTGCTGTCGCTCTCGGTGGGGAACCACCTGATGGCGTTCCTGGCCGCGCCGGCGCTGGCGGTCTTCTTCCTCATGGTGAAGCCGCAGGTGTTCGCCAACTGGCGCATCTACGCCTACGCGGCGCTCTTTGGGCTGCTGGGGCTGTCCGCCCACCTTTACCTGCCGATCCGCTCCAACCTGCAGCCGGTGATCAACGAGGCGGCGCCGTCGTGCCCCAACCTCAGCTCGGCCATCAAGAGCGTGATCGGGTTCGGCAAGATCCCCCTGCCGGGCGAGTGCCGCGACCTGACCTCCGCGCTGGCGCGCGAGCAGTACCAGAAGCCTCCCGTCACCCAGCGGCAGGCGCCGTTCAGCGCGCAGCTGTCCAACTACTTCCAGTACTTCGACTGGCAGTGGGCGCGCTCCATCAGCGGCGCGGACGGCTACTTCGGGGCGGGCCGGATTTTCGTCACGATGATCTTTCTGGCGCTGGGCGGCTTCGGCGCGCTGGAGCACTGGCGGCGCGACCGTAAGAGCTTCGCCTACCTCGCCACGCTCCTGTTCACGCTGTCCATCGGGCTCGTGTACTACATGAACTTCAAGTACGGGTTCATGCAGGTGCGCGCCTTCAACCTGGACCCGGAGCTCTCCGAAGTCCGCGAGCGCGACTACTTCTTCCTGGTCTCCTTCTCCCTGTGGGGGCTGTGGGCGGGGATCGGGCTAACGGTGCTCTGGCAGCAGCTGGCCGAGGCGCTGGGCGGGCGGCGCAACTCCGCGTACATGGCCGCGCCAGTCCTGCTGCTGGCGGCGATTCCGCTCGTCCTCAACTGGCCGTACGCGTCGCGCCGCAACGACTACACGGCGCGCGACTTCGCGTACAACATGCTCCAGTCGGTGGAGCCGTACGGCATCCTCTTCACCAACGGCGACAACGACACCTTCCCCCTGTGGTACGTGCAGGAGGTGGAGGGGGTGCGGCGTGACGTGACGGTGATCGTGCTCTCGTACCTGAACACGGACTGGTACGCGCGGCAGCTCCGCGACATCACCAAGCCGTGCACGCGCCCGGGCCAGGCGGACGAGGACCCCACGCGCATCATCTGCCAGCGCCCCTTCGACGCCAGCAGGGCGCCGAAGTTCTACGACGGCCGCCGCGCCCCCACGCGCACCATCCTCCCGCTGACGGACGCGGAGATCCGCGGGGTGACGAACCAGGGGGCATTCTACACGCCGCAGGAGATGATCTTCGAGGCGCGCGGCATCCAGGCGGTGATCCCCGCGCAACGGCCGATCACGCCCGCGGACCAGTTCCTCCTTACGATGATCAAGCACGCCTGGGGCGACCGGCCGATCTACTTCGCCGGCACCACCAACGTGCAGTTCGACCTGAACCTGTACCCGTTCGTCGAGCGGCAGGGGATGGTGTTCAAACTGGTGAACCCGCAGGACGCGGCGGGCGCGATGAAGATGCCGGAGGGGCAGAACTACTCCGCCGTGCTGGGCGCGTACCTGAACCCGGAGCGCAACCGCCGCCTGGTGGAGGAGGCCTTCGAGTTCCACGGTGTGGAGAACCGCCCCCATTGGACGGACGACGCCACGCGCAACATCCCGATGCACTACTATTACGCCCTCTCCGCCCTGGCGGCGGGCGAGGAGATTTCCGGTCGTCCCGCCCAGGCGCAGAAGTATCTGGCCCGCGCCCAGGCGTTCCAGGCGCTGTCGGACCGCTGATCCGCGATTGGCAGCAGGGACACCACGCGCCGTTCCCGGGTTCCGGGGCGGCGCGTCTGGTTTGGGGGCGCTGTGCACGATGACCGGGGGATTGCCGCGCGGTTGAGAATCATTCGCAAGTCGTTGCCAGAGGCGTACTTGCGGGCCCTCGCACTGGCCCGGGTTTTGCTTTACCCCCTGCCGACGCTGGAACCCTGAACCCTCGACAGGAAGGTACGGCGATGCAGAACGCTCAGGAGAGGCCTTCGGCCCAGACTTCGGTGGTGGGGGCTTGTACGGTGACAGACTGCAAGTTCAACGAGCACCACGAGTGCCACGCGGGACAGATCGAGGTGAGGGTGGGCCCCGACGGCGCCCACTGCGGCACCTACACCCCGGAAGTGTCGCAGCGCCCGCGCCCGTAGCGCGGCACGCAGGCGCCACACACACGACGGGCTCTCCTCGCGGGGAGCCCTCGTTGTTTGTGGGCCCCAAAAGAACAAAGCCTCGCACGGACCACACAGCGCGAACTATACGCCAGAGAGAAACCCTTCTGCTGTTCTCTATGTGGCTCTGGGTCTCCGTGTGAGGTCGCTGTTCCGTCGACTGCAAGAAAACGTTTGACACGCCCCGACCGTCCGCATAGATTCGTTGAGAACAGTTCTCAATCACCTGGGATGATGATGAACGCTCCCCTGGCATCCGCGGCGGCAGGCACGCTGCGGCAGATCTCCGAAAGCGAGCGCGGCGAGCGCAGCCGCCGCGCGGCCGCCGGCGCGCTGGTGCTTGCGGCTGTGGAGCGCGCGGCCGCGGGGATGCAGGATGAGTTCGTGCTGCGCCGCGCCCGCCGCGACGTGGAGGGGCTGGAGCGTTCCCCCGAGAAGTCGATCCTGACGCGCGTGCTGCTGGTGCTGGAGGAGTCCGCGGACCCGAGCGTACGGGTCGCGGCGCCGCTGGTGCAGTACGCCTGCGAGCTGGAGCGCACCCGCCGCCTTCCCGAAGCGGATGCCGCCGTGTCGCTCGCGCTGGAGCTGGACACGGTGTCGTCGGCGACGGCGCTGCACGCGGCACGGCTGGCGCGCAAGTTGGGCGACCGCGAGCGGGCGCTGGCGCTGTACTGCGCCGCGCGCGACCTGGACGGCGGCTCGGGGGCCATCGCACGGCTGGCGGCGGTGGGCGAGGCGGTGGTGGGCGACGATGCCGAGCGCGGCCTCACCCGCGCCATCCGCGCGGCGCTGCGGGCGGGCGATGGCGAGTCCGCGGCGGTGGGGCTGGAGGAGCGCGCCGCCGTCCTCCGCGCGCGGGGCGACCGGCGCGGCGCCGCGCTGGACCTGTGCCTGGCGGCCGCGCGCTTTCCGGACGGGGTGGACCGGGCGCGCGTGGCGCACGCCCTGGCCGGCGTGGTGCTGGCGATGGGCGACGCCCCCGCCGCCCGCGAGGCGATGCTCGCCGCCCTCGCCTGGGGCGACGCGCCGCAAAAAGACCACGCGCGCACCCGCCTCCACACCCTCGCGCGCGACACCGGCGACCAGGTGGGGATGCGCCGCTGGCGGTCATTCCAGCGTCCGCCGCTGGTCTCGCTCTCCGCCTATCGCCCGGCGGCCGGCGGGCGCACCCTGGCGCCGCGCCTCGCCCGCTGGCGCGAGGCGCTCACCCCCGCCTGACGCGTGGAACCCCGGAGACACGACGCCCCGCCCTCCGCTACCGGAGGGTGGGGTTTTCTCGTCGCGGGAGGCTCAGCGGGCGAAGACGCCGACTCCGTAGCGGCAGGGCGCCTCGAAGCAGGCCGCCATGCTCACCTCCA
>JAUJMI010000084.1:9686-10783 GCA_030446945.1 Longimicrobium sp.
TCGGTGCAGTCCTCGTCGCAGAGCCCCAGGATGCTGTACTCGCGGCCGGGGGCGAGCGTAAAGCTCAGCGTCCGGCTGGCCCCCTCGCTCAGCGAACCGGTCTGGATCGGGTGCGTCAGCGACAGGCCGTTCCCCTCCAGGCGCTTGCCCGCTTCCACGAGCATGTCCCGAACCTGGCGGTCCCACCGATACGGCTGTCCGCCGCTGGTTGAAGCCGCCGCTCCGCCTTCGGCGGCGAACACGCCGACTCCGTAGCGGCAGGGCGCCTCGAAGCAGGCCGCCATGCTCACCTCCACCCGGTACGCCCCGGTGCGGCCCGGTGTCACGGAGACGACCGGGTAGTCGTCGTCCTCCACGTCCACGGCCACCTGCCGGCCGCCGGCGTCGTAAAGCGCCAGGTCCACGTCGGTGCAGTCCTCGTCGCAGAGCCCCAGGATGCTGTACTCGCGGCCGGGGGCGAACGTGAAGCTCAGGGAGCGTTTGGCCCCCTGGACGAGCGAGCCCGTCTGCATCGGGTGCGTCAGGGCCATGCCGTTTCCTTCCAGGCGCTTGCCCGCTTCCACGAGCATGTCGCGGACCTGGCGATCCCACGGATGATCCTGCGTGGCGGCGGGCGTGGCGAGGGCAAACGCCGCGAGTGCGGCGGATAGGACCGAGCGCTTCGTACGGGTTCCCGGGCGGAAAAACGGGGCCGCTGGAGGGGGCGCGGGTCGCGCGCGACGTTCTACTACGATGCCCGCCAGCCGACCCGAAAGTCAACGGCGTCGTAAGTCGTTGTTTCGCGACGCGCAGATGGAGGGGCGCCCGCGCCTCACGGAATGTGGGGCAGGCGTGTCCCACCGGCGCCAGGGCGCGCGCGGTTGGCGGCGGGGTCCGCGCGGCGGTATCTTGAGGCTCCGGCGGGGAGAGCTCCGCCCGCGCCGGCTCGACGGCGCCGCACCACCAACGAGACGCGCTACGCCCATGGCAACGCAACCCTCCCGACTCGTCGCCGTCCCCACCGGCGCCTCGCACTCCGTGGAAGAAGAGGGGCGCAACCCCGGCGTGCCGCTGGACCTGGACTGGGTCAGCTCGGTGCGGGTGAACCGCAGCGCGGT
>JAUJMI010000085.1 GCA_030446945.1 Longimicrobium sp.
GGGATGGTCTCCTGCGTGTGCCACCCCTCGGCCACGAAGAAGGGGACGAGCACCACGTCGCGCCCGCCCATCTCCTCCAGCACCTCGCCGACCTCGGGCGCCTGGTCGAGGAACCCCGTCTTTACCTCGCCGAAGGCGCCGGCCGCCTCCGCTTCGCGGGTGACGCGGTAGATGACCTCCGCGGAGTTGCTGTTCCGCTCCGTGCCGTGGCCGATGATGATGAGCCCCGCCCGCCGCGCCTCCCCGTCGTCCATCCCGGCGCTCTCCTCCGCGCGGCGCAGGATCATGGCCGACATCGACGGGTGCGTCCCCACCGGCCCGCAGTAGCGGATCGTCTTCCCCAGCTTCCGCGTGAGCGAGGGGGCCGGGCCGTCCAGCCCCAGCTCGCGCGGGATCACCTCCTCGGTGAAGTACCCTTCGGAGATGAAGAGGGGGACCACGTACACGTCCTCCGACTCGACGAGGTCGAACACCTCGCGCATGGACGGTTCTTCCTTCCAGAAGCACTCGCGCACCTCGTCGAAGGCGCCGGTGCGCCGGATGGCCTCCGCGTGGCGGTAGACCGGCGCGCTGGACTCCGCGTTGAGGTGCGACCCGTGCCCGATGATGATCAGCGCTTGCAAGCCTGCTCCCCTGGTGTCCTTACCGGGCACGCGCCCGGCGAGCGCGCAACATGAGGGCGCCGTGTGGCGGAGGCAAGTCCGCGCAGGAACGTCGATTGCGAAGCGCTGCGATACTCTCTTGGACGCAGACCCCTCAGGATCTTGCACAGCTACGACCCCAGCGACTGCTTCACCAGCAGGTCGTGCGTCGCGCGCTGCGCCGGGGAGAGCTTGAGCGGCAGGCCGACGACGATGGCCGGCTGCGAGGGCGCGTCGGGGAGGTGGAGGACCAGGTGGTCGGCGGGGACAGGGCGCGCGTACTGGGCCGCGCGGCCGGTGGGGTCGATCTGAACGGTGCGCCCCTTCGCGGCCAGCGAGGCGAGGACGCGCCCGTACTCCAGCCACTCCGCTCGCGGATCCGAATCCTCCGCGGCGACGGCGGGGATCAGCCGGTCCTCGAAGTAGGCGCGCGCCCGGCGAAAGGCCTCCGGATTCTCGTCCCTGAGCGCCACCATCTGCTTGCGGTAGAACTCGCGCGGGTCGCGGGCGCCGGCCTGCTGCAAGGCGCTCTCGAAGCGGGCATCTGCGCGGGCGCGGACATCTTCGGGTGCGGGCATGGCGGCTCGGTGGCGGTGGACGGGGGCCGGGAAGCTACCCCGCCACCGGCCCGCGCGCCACAGTGCGCCGCGCGCATCTCCACAACCGTCGGCGCCAGCAGGGCACAACCCAAGGAAGTATGCGTCGGCGGCACCCTGCGTCGCGGAGCTTCGGACCGGTGCGATCCGTGGGTCCGAAGGCGCGCGCCTTTTGTGCGGGGAACGAAACTTGTAGCGCGATCGCGCCCTCGATCGCACACCTTCGCAGGAGGTCGCATGGTTCAGCCGATTCCGTTCCCCCGCAGCGGCGACGACAGCGGCGGTGGCGCGTCGGACACGCTGGAGCTCTCGTGGGAGCTGTTCGGCGAGCTCTGCCGCGCGCTGGCCATCCGCGTGGCGCACGAGTACGACCCGGACCTGGTGATCGGCATCGCCACGGCCGGCGTGATCCCCGCCGCCACGGTCGCCGGGATCCTGCAGGTGGAGTTCGAGTCGATGAAGATCTCGCGGAGAGACGGGAGCGCGGTGGCCCGTCCCGCCCCGGCGGTCCTGACCTCCGCGCCCCCGCGCGCGCGTGGACGGCGGGTGCTGATCGTGGACGAGCTCACCTCCAGCGGCGACACGCTGCGGCTGGCGCTCGCCGCCGTGCGGGAGGTGGGCGCGGCCGAGGTGCGCACAGCCACCTCCTTCGTGCGCCCCGGCGGCTACCGTCCCGACTTCTTTGCCCTGGAGACACCCGCGCTCATCGTCTTCCCCTGGGACCGCCAGGTGATCGAGCGCGGCGAGCTGGTGACCCCGCCCATCTACACGGGGCCGATCCTCCACGCCTGATTCCGTGGGACCGCCGCCGGTCCCGCGGCCAGCGTCCGCAACCGCAGCGTAAGCAGAGGGCCGGCCTCCCTGGGGAGACCGGCCCTCGCCGCTTCTACCATGCACTTCCTGCCTCAGCCGCGCGCCATCGAGTCCAGGAAGTCCTTGTTGGCCTTGGTCTTCTTCATCCGCGAGAGGAGGAAGTCGATCGACTCGGCCGGGGCCATGTCCGCGAGGAAGTTGCGCAGCAGGTAGACGCGCGTGAGCTCCAGCTCGTTGAGGAGGAGGTCTTCGCGGCGCGTGCCGGAGCGGTTGATGTCGATCGCCGGAAAGATGCGCTTGTCCGCGATGTGGCGGTCGAGCACCAGCTCCATGTTGCCGGTCCCCTTGAACTCCTCGAAGATCACCTCGTCCATCCGGCTCCCCGTCTCCACCAGCGCCGTGGCGACGATGGTGAGCGAGCCGCCCTCCTCGATGTTCCGCGCCGCGCCGAAGAAGCGCTTCGGCTTGTGCAGCGCGTTGGCGTCCACACCGCCGGAGAGGATCTTGCCGGAGTGTGGCACCGTCACGTTGTAGGCGCGGGCCAGGCGGGTGATGGAGTCGAGCAGGATCACCACGTCGCGGCCGTGCTCCACCAGGCGCTTGGCCTTCTCCAGCACCATCTCCGCCACCTGCGTGTGCCGGTCGGCCGGCTCGTCGAAGGTGGACGAGATCACCTCGGCGCGGACGTTCTCCTGCATGTCCGTCACCTCCTCGGGCCGCTCGTCGATGAGCAGCACGATCAGGTGCACCTCGGGGTGGTTCTCGGTGATGGCGTTGGCCATCTTCTGCATCAGGATCGTCTTGCCGGCCTTGGGCGGCGCCACGATCAGCCCGCGCTGCCCCTTGCCCAGCGGCGCGATCAGGTCCATCACGCGCATCGACAGGTCGCCCGAGGGGGCTTCCAGCTTGACGCGCTGGTCCGGGTACCGCGGGCGCAGGTTGTCGAAGGCGATGCGGTGCTTAGCCTTGTCCGGCTCGTCGCCGTTGACGCGCTCCACCTTGAGGAGCGCCAGGTACCGCTCGCCCTCCTTGGGCGGGCGCACCTGCCCCAGCACGGTGTCGCCGGTGCGCAGGTCGAAGCGCTTGATCTGGCTGGGCGAGACGTAGATGTCGTCCGGCCCGTACAGGTAGTTCCAGTCCTGCGAGCGGAGGAAGCCGTACCCCTCGGGGAGCACCTCCAGCACGCCCTCGCCGCGCAGCACGACCTCGGAGTCCAGCAGGTTCTGCTCGATGCGGTAGATAAGGTCCTGCTTGCGGAGCCCCGAGTAGTTCGAGATGTTCAGGCCCTCGGCCATCTCGTGCAACTCCGCGATGCTCTTGGATTTTATGGTAGTGATGTCCACGTGGGTCTCCGAATGCGTCAGCGCGTCCCGCGGCTCAGGGGGTGCGATCCCGCCCGATCCGCCGGATAGTCTTCTGAGGGGTCTGGAAGGGGAGCCAGGAAAGGGGCGGAGTGCGCCCGAGGCTTGCCTGATGGTCTATGGGGGACAGTGGCCCCAACCTAACGCCCGCTATTTCCACGGTCAAGTGTGCCGTATCCCGCTCTGACGGGGCTCTTCGCGGACGTCCGGGTGGTGCGGATCGGCGACCGCGAGGTCGTCTTCGGCCTGCTTCTACCCGGCGTGGGGCCAGACGATCCAGCGGTGCGCCGCATGCTGGCGGGGTGGCCCGGCTCCCACTGGGCCTCGCGCGCCGGCGACGCCTGGGAGATCGCGATGGAGGTCCGCACCCGCCCCCCACGGCGGGAGCGGTGGCTTCTGCACGCCTTCCTGCTGGTGGCGGCTCTGTTCAGCGCGACGATTTCCGGCGCGCTGATCGCCGGCCGCGACCCGCTGGGGCTGACGGAGCGGGCGGTGCTCGGCATGCCGGTCCCGGTGCCCACCGGTTTCTACGCCGCCGCGCTCCTCCCCGGATTCCTTTTTTCTCTCCCGTTGATGGGCGTGCTGCTCGGGCACGAACTGGGCCACTACGTCGCCGCCCGGCGCCACGGGCTGGACGCCTCTCCGCCGTACTTCATCCCCGCCCCCTTCATCATCAGCCTGATCGGTACGCTGGGCGCCTTCATCCGCCTGCGCTCTCCCATGCTGCACCGCCGGATGCTGATGGACGTGGGCGCGGCGGGCCCGCTGGCGGGGCTCGTCCTCGCGCTGCCGGTGGCCGCCGTGGGGATCGCGCTGAGCCGCCCGGCCGCCATGCTGGCCCACCTGCCGGGCCGCAACCTCTTCGCGTTCCTCGGCGTGCCGCTGCAGCTGGGCGACTCGCTGCTGTGGATGGCCCTCCGCGCCGTCTTCGCCCCGGGCGCGGAGGTGCTGGTGCTGCATCCGATGGCGGTGGCGGGGTGGGTGGGGCTCTTCTTCACCGCGATGAACCTCCTCCCCGTTTCCCAGCTCGACGGCGGCCACATCGTCTACGCCCTCCTGGGCGCCAAACGGCAGCACGTCGTGGCGACGCTCTTCTTCGCCTCGCTGCTGGTGCAGGGGTGGTGGTGGCAGGGGTGGTGGTTCTGGGCCGTGCTGGTCCTCCTGATCGGCCGCGGCCGCCTGGCGCACCCGCCCGTCCTCGACCCGCGCCTCCCCCTCACCCGCAGCCAACGCGTCGCGGGCTGGGCGTGCGTCGCGTTCTTTGTGCTGGCGTTTGTACCGGTGCCGGTCTCGTAAGCAGCAGGCAAGAGGCCGGCGCAAACGGGCCATCCCCTCGGCACGCACAGTTGATCCTTCGCTCTGCGCCGAATGACGGAGCAGGGGAGAGGACGGCGCAGCGCTTCGCACAGGATGACAAAGTGGGGGGTGCTCCGTGTTTCCCTGCCTGCTGTCCCCTGTCCCTGTCCCCTGTCCCCTGTCCCTGTCCCTGTCCCCTGCCCCCTTCCCCCTGCCCCCGCTACCGTTCCCCATTCCCCATTCCCCGATTCTTGACAAACCCTCACGCACCGGCGGAGATTCGGTGCGGGGCCGGGCCCGACGCGGCCCGCCACGCCGCACCCCGGAGCCCCGCCGATGGCACGTCACAACCGCGAAGGGGAAGGGGAGGACCAGCACGGCCGCCGCTACCGGATCGGCTACCAGCCGGACTGGCTCCGCCAGATCAAGGTGACGTGCGGCCTGGAGAACGGCCGCCAATCCACCAAGACGCTCCTCCGCAACCCGGAGCGGCCGGCGCACCCCCCCGGGCCGCGCGTGCACACGCAGGTCGACTCGCCGGAGCTGGGGCTGAGCTTCGGGCTGACGCTGCACGACGAGCGCCGCGCGGTTCGCCGCATCATCGTGGAGACCGTGATCCCCGGCGAGCGCGGAGAGACCATCTCCTTCGTCGTCTCCACCGTCCCCGACGAAGATTAGCTTTCCTTTCCGGTGCTTTCTTGCGAAGTCCCACCACACCTTCTCCGTGAACGCTCCCATGATGGTGCTGCTGGCCCAGACCGCGCCGCTCCCCTGCCCGGACACGCGCATCATGTTCGGCGTGAGCGTGGTGGTGGTGGTGAGCGTGGTGGTGTTCACCGCGGCGGTCATCGTCACGCTGCTGCGGCGCAGCGACCGGCGGCGGGCGGAGGAGGAGAAGGTGGCCGCCATCGGCACCGCGACCGCGCGCATCCTGCACCAGATCAAGAACCCGTTGCAGACGGTGGTGCTCAACGCCGACATCCTGCAGGACGAGCGCATCGTGAGCGACGCCAGCGGCCGCCGCGAGGTGTGCGCGGCCATCGTCTCCGAGAGCCAGCGCCTGGTGAGCATGCTGGACGAGCTCTCGGTGTACGCGAGCGGCGCGCGGCGCACCCTCAACCGCCAGCCGGTGTTCCTCCACGAGATCGTCGGCGAGCTCGCGCGGCAGCAGGAGCGCGACCCCGGCATGCGCGTGGACGCGGGCGCCCTGGGCGAGGCGGTGGTCCTCGCCGATCCGTACTACCTGCGCCAGGTCTTCGAGAACCTGGTGCGCAACGCCTGCGAGGCGATGCGAGACCAGGACGACCGCGGCCTCACCCTGCGCGTCGAGTCCGCGGGGGGCTCCGCCGAGGTGCGTGTGACGGACAACGGGCCGGGGATCGAGGCTGAGAAGCTGGACCAGATCTTTCAGCCGTTCGTCTCCACCAAGGGGAAGGGAATGGGGCTGGGGCTCGCCATCTGCCGCGAGATCGTGGAGGGGCACGGCGGACGGCTGGAGGTCGAGTCCACGCCGGGCGTCGGGTCTACATTCATCGTGCGGCTTCCGCTTTACGATGCCTCCGCGCTCGAGGCGGGGGCCGGGCGCGCGACCGAGGCCTGGGCGTAGGCCGGCATCTTAGGCCTCGCACAGAGACACAGGCGGTACGGAAAGAACAGCAGGGAGAAACTCTCTGCAGCGTGTTGGAACTCCGTCCCCTCTCACACGAACAGCCGTGGGAGAGGGGACGGGGCCATCCGCGCGTCCGCACGATCCGCGGACGGACGTTCATCCCTCCTTGACAACGCGTAACCTCTCGGTTACGCATTACGGATGGAAGTCGCTGCTGCCATCGCCGATCAGGTCCGGCGCGAGATCCTGATGCTCCTCCGGGCGCGGGTGATGTCGGCTGGGGAGATCGCGGACTCCTTCGACATCAGCAGGCCCGCGGTGAGCCGCCACCTGCGCGTGCTGCGTGAATGCGGGCTGGTGGTGGACGAGGTGCGCGGGCGCGAGCGGCTCTACCGGCTCGACACGGCGCCGCTGGCACCGCTCGAGGAATGGCTCGCCCGGTTGCACGACCGCTGGTCCGGTCCCCTGGATGCGCTGGAGACCGAGGTGTACCGCACGCGGCGCGAACGTCGCGACTCCGCTTCGATCCCCGAGGAGAAATCGGCATGAACCCAACCCCCATGGGACGCCTCGTCCGCACGCCGGAGGGTCGCGATCTCGTGATCGTCCGCACTTTTCGCGCGCCGATCGAGGACGTGTGGGCGAGCATCACGGAGCCGGAACGCACCGCGCGTTGGTGGGGCCCGTGGACGGGCGAGCCGGGACCGGGGCGAACGATCCGCTACACGATGGGCTTCGAGGCGGAAGGTCCCGCGTCCGAGATGCTGATCGAGGCGTGCGAACCGCCGCGTCACCGGGCCGTCCGCGCCGTCAACGACTATGGGGACTGGCGCCTGGAGGCGCACTTGAGCGAATCGGCCGGCGTCACCGAGATGCGCTTCACGCAGCATCTCGACGACACCACCAACATCGGAGACGTAGGCCCGGGGTGGGAGTACTACCTCGACAACCTGGCCGCCTCGCGCACGGGCGGCGCGATGCCGGACTTCAACGACTACTACCCCTCGCAGAAACAGTACTACCTGGACCTCGCCGCCGGGTCCTGAGACCGCTGGCGGGACGGCGGGGTCGAGGCGGTAAAGGGCGGCGGACACGCAGGTCCGCCCCTGCGACGATCGGTGGAATGGGTCAGTGGCGGCGCGGCGTCCGTCACGGGCAGCCACGCGGGGCTGCCGCTACCGGATTACGGCGCGGGCGATGGGCCGCGGAGCAGCCTCGGGGGCAGGCGAGTGTAACGAGCCGGGGGTGAGGGCCGCCGCTCAGTGCCCCGGCTCGCCCTTGACGCCGTCCCCCATCCCGCCGCCGGCGTGGTGCATGGTGCCCGGGTTGTGGAAGAGGAAGCCCTGCGTCAGGTGCACCCCCAGGCGCTTCACCGCGTCGAACTCCTCTTCGCGCTCCACCCCCTCGGCGATCACCTTGATGCCGTGGTCGTTGGCGAAGGAGACCATCGTCTCCACCAGGTTCTGCTTCATGAAGTTGGTGTCGATCCCCGCGATCAGGGAGATGTCCAGCTTGATGAAGTCGGGCGACAGGTTCGCGATGCTCCCCAGCCCGGCGTACCCGCTCCCCGCGTCGTCCACGGCGAAGCGGAAGCCGCGCTCGCGGAACTCGTTGAGGTAGCCCACGAACTTGGGATAGTCCGTGATGGCGGTGCGCTCCGTGATCTCCAGCACGATGCGCTCCGGGTGCTCCACCCCCAGCTCGTCCAGGTCCATGTAGCGAAAGGTGGGGTCGCGGAAATCGTGGGGGTCGATGTTCAGGAAGAGGAGCTCGTTCTCCTGCAGGTGCGTGTCGATCCCCTCGATGGCGCGCTTGCGGCAGAGGCGCGATAGCTCCCAGATCAGGTTCGCCTCCTCCGCCACCCCAAAGAGCACCTCGGGCGAGCGGAGCGCGCGCGATCCCCCGCGGGCGAGCGCTTCGTACGCGTACACCTCGCGCGTGGCCGTCACCACGATGGGATGGTAGACGATGTAGACGTTCTCGTCGTGCAGGAGCGTCTTGAGGTCGGCCACCTTGCGGGTGCGCTCGCGGCTCTCCACCCCGCGCGCCGCGGCCGACGCCTCGCGAATCCCGCGGTAGATCTGCCGCTCCGTGCGCACCTTGGGGTTGCGAAAGAGCGTCGCCGAGCCGATGTAGATCTCGAACAGCCCGGCCACGTCCTCACCGTGCTCCCCCTCCAGCCGGCCGCGTACGTGCTCCTCCAGCTCCGTGGCCAGCTCGTTGATGCGCTGCTCCGCCTCGGAGACGGGGTCCGGAAGGTCGGTGAAGAAGATGAAGTCGTCGTCGCCGGTGTGCGACACCATCAGGAGCGACTCCTCCTTGCTGCGCCGCCGGTCGTAGAACTCGCGCACCGAGTTGGCCGTGGTCTGCAGCACCTCGTCCAGCTTCTCCCAGCCGTAGATCTCCTCCAGCTTGCTGTAGCGCACGAACTGGATGTAGAGCACCGTCATGCGCCCGCGCCGCTCGAGCATGTCGCGCCCCTGCTCCAGCATCACCGGCAGGGTGGGGAAGCCGGTGGAGCGGTCGAAGAGGAGCTCCTCGTAGCGCAGGTGCTCGGCGGCCTGCGTCTGGTCGCTGGGCCCCTCGCCGCGGCGCGTGCGCTGGCTCACCGCCCATACGCGCGACGCCACCTCGTCGGCCGTGGTGGGGAGGTAGAGCCAGTCGTCCGCGCGCGCGGCGACGGCGCGGCGGACGTCTTCGTCGCTGCTGCACGCCACCAGCATGCAGATCCCGCGCGCCCCCGTCTCGTCGCGGACGGTGGCCAGGAGGTCTGCGCGCGGCTCCACCAGCGCCACGTCGGGGTGGGTGCGAAGGGCGGAGGTGAGCTGCTCCGCCCCCGCGGCCCCCGTCTCGCCGGCCTGCAGCAGGGTGAGGTCGGCGCCCAGCGCGGCCGCGGCCCCTTCGATGGCCGCCTGCAGACCCTCGTCGCGAACGTAGCCTACGATCCTCACGCCGCGCCCCCCTGGGCCGCGAGGTTCCGCTGAACCTTTTCAAGGAGGTCCTTGAAGTCCACCGGCTTCACCACGTAGTCGTCCGCGCCGGAGCGGAGCCCCTCGAACTTGTCTTCGAAGGCGCCCTTGGCGGTCACCATCACCACCTTGGTGGTGCCGCCGAACTCCGGGTGGTTCTTGATGGCGCGGCACACCTGCCACCCGTCCATCCCCGGCATCATCACGTCCAGCAGCACCAGGGCGGGCTTGACGGTTTCCATCTTGGCGAGCGCCGACTTCCCGTCGCACGCTTCGGCGATCGTGTAGCCGCGCGACTCCAGGAAGGCGCGGAGGATCTCCACGTTGTCCAGGTTGTCGTCCACCACCAGGATGGTTTGCTTTGGATCTGCCGAGGTCACGTTTGTCACCTCCGCCGGGGCGGATCGGTGGTGCGTGGGGGGAGGGGCGAGCCGGTGCGCGGGCCCGCGGATGGTGAGCCCCGGCGGGCAAGAAGCGAGCCATTCACCGCCTGCAAGCGCATGCGCTTCCCCCGTTTACGTGCGCTCTCG
Organism: Longimicrobium sp.; assembly: GCA_030446945.1. GTDB lineage: Bacteria > Gemmatimonadota > Gemmatimonadetes > Longimicrobiales > Longimicrobiaceae > Longimicrobium. Next base: position 9,816 of record JAUJMI010000085.1, read on the forward strand.
CATGCACTTGCGCTCTCTCCTGTGGGGAGAACGGAAGGGCCTCACACAGAGACACGGAGCCACCGCAAAACGGTTTCTCTGTGGCTTCCTGGCTTGCTCTCCCCTGTCCCTGCCGTTCCCCATTCCCCATTCCCCATTCCCCATTCCCCATTCCCCATTCCCCTCCGTTCACCCGCCGCGCACCTTCTCGAACGCACGATGGCTGTGGAACTCCACGTCCCCTTCCACTCGCGTCATCACCAGCCCCATGGGGCCGTCGGGGTCGGCGCGCACGCGGGCGGAGCGCGGCAGGCGCACGATGCCGAACGGGGTGGCGACTTCGGCGAAGTCGAGCGTGCCGGACGCCCACTCACGACGCCCTTCCAGGTACTGGAACTCGATCTGCCGGACGGCATAGGTGCGCGCGTCCAGCCGCAGCGCGCCGTCAAGGGAGAGCGTGCCGCGTGAGGAGCGCAGCGCCCGGAAGCGCAGCGTCCAGGCGCCGGTGGAGTCGAGCTGCGGGTCGGCCTCCAGGCAGTGGCCCAGCAGGAAGTCGTCGCGCAGCAGCGTCATCTCGCTCGGAACCCTGATGTGGAGCGACTTGTCCTGCGCCGTGTCGCCCGTGGCCACCGCGCGGGCGCGGCGCGCGCGGGCGGAGTCCGGGTGGACGATGATCGTGGTGTCGCTGTTGATGCGGCGGTCGCGGATCAGGCGCAGGTGGGCCGTTCCGCGCGTGCGCTGGTTGTGGCGGTAGGCGTACTGGCTGGCGAAGGCGCGGCGATGCTCGACTCCCTTCATCGCCTCGCGCCAGAGCGCCTGCACGGCCGGCGCTTCGGCGAGGCGGTCGCCCGTGTAGCACGCCGGACGGCCGGTGGAGATCCCCTCCAGCACCACCGCCTGGAACGCGGCGCGCAGCGTCTGCTCGCTCGTCGCCCCGTCGGCCACGGTGAAGGGGGCCGAGGAC
>JAUJMI010000086.1 GCA_030446945.1 Longimicrobium sp.
TGAACGCGCTGAAGCGGGTGCAGCCCTCCGCCGTGCGCGAGATCATGATCCAGGTGCCCGACGTGGGGTGGGACGACATCGGCGGGCTGGAGGACGCCAAGCGCGCGCTCAAGGAGGGGGTGGAGCTCCCCCTGAAGCACCCCGACGCCTTCCGCCGCCTGGGGATCCGCCCCGCCAAGGGCTTCCTCCTGTACGGCCCTCCGGGGACCGGCAAGACGCTCATGGCCAAGGCGGTGGCGCGCGAGTCGGAGGCGAACTTCATCGCCACCAAATCGTCGGACCTGCTCAGCAAGTGGTACGGCGAGAGCGAGCAGCAGGTGACGCGCCTCTTCCAGCGCGCGCGGCAGGTGGCGCCCACGGTCATCTTCATCGACGAGATCGACTCGCTGGCGCCGCAGCGCGGCGGCGGGCTGGGCGAGCCGGCGGTGACGGAGCGCGTGGTGAACACCATTCTGGCGGAGATGGACGGGCTGGAGGAGATGCAGGGGATCGTGGTGATCGGCGCCACCAACCGCCCCACGCTGCTGGATCCCGCCCTGCTGCGCCCCGGCCGCTTCGACGAGCTGGTGTACATCACGGTGCCGGAGCGCGACGCGCGCCTCACCATCCTGCGCATCCACACCTCCGGGATGCCGCTGGCGGAGGACGTGGAGCTGGCGTCCATCGCCGAGCGCACGCACGGCTACACCGGCGCGGACCTGGAGGACCTGGTGCGCCGCGCGGGCCTCATGGCGCTGCGCACCGACCTGCACGTGGCCGAGGTGCCGATGCGCTTCTTCGAGGCGGCGCTCAAGGAGGGGCGCGCGTCGGTGACGCCGGAGATGGAGCGCGAGTACGAGGAGCTGCGCAGCGAGCTGAAGCGCGAGGGCCCGCGCGGACGGCAGATCGGCTTCCGGGCCCCCGAGCGCGCGGCGGTCTGACGGCTCGAGCGCCGACGAGGGGAGGGGCGAAGGGCGCCCGTCCCCGTTTCTTTGCGCGTCCCTATCTCATTGCGGGCGGATATGTTGAGGTGCTTTGTACAGGGTTTGCGGAACGATTGTTGCTTCCCCACCGGCCCCACACGGAGAGGCTAGAGGCCTCTCGGTTCACCCGAACGGAGAGCGACCATGAGCATCAATCCAAACGACCGCGACCTTCCCCTCGACCGCGCCACCGAATCGCTGCACGGCCAGGTGCGCGGCGCCGAGGAGCGCCTGACGCTCTCCGAGGAGGAGCTCGCCGTCGGCAAACGCGAGGTGCGCGCGGGCGAGGTGGAGATCGAGAAGCACGTGGAGACGGAGCACGTGCGCCGCGAGGTGCCGCTCACCCACGACGAAGTGACGGTGGAGCGCCGCCCGATCACGGACGGGATGGTGGCGGCCGGCGGGCTCGGCGGCACGATCGGCGAGGAGCACATCCGCGTTCCGCTGACCGCGGAGGAGGCGGTGGTGGAGAAGCGCGTGGTGCCCAAGGAGGAGCTCGTCGTGCGCAAGCAGGAGGTGACCGAGGAGCGCATGGTGGAGGCCGACCTGCGCAACGAGCGCGCCGAGGTGCGCGAGGTCAACGCCCACGAGGTGAGCCACGAGCGCGGCACGCTGGGCCGCGACAACCTCTAGGACGGGCGGGGCGCCTGCCCCGGTCGTGATCTGCCCCCCCTCTCGGATGCCGGGGGAGGGGGCATTTCGTTTTGGCCGGGCCGCGCCGGGTCGCCGGGGGCTGAAGCCCGGGCTGGAACCACGGGAAGACCGCTGAAGCGGTCTCGGAATCCACATTTCCTGAGCGCAGCGCCTCGCCGCCCCCGGCATCCACACCGCCCTCTGGCGCGGAGCGAAGAAAGCGGGCGCTGCGGTGCGCACCGAGCCATCCCATGTTCGGGCGCCTGCCCAGGGCCGTCCCGGGTCGCCGGCCGACGCATGGGGAACCACCGTGGTACCGACGGCGCGTGGCCTCATCCGGTCCGGGAAGCGGACGTGGTCGCGATCCCGAGGCACGGGCAGCCAGGTGGGGGACACGCAGGTCTGCCCCTACGACACCTGCGCGGGGGGCGACGGTCGAGGCAGGCAGAGGGTGGGCGCGATGAATCGCGCCCCTACGGGTTCGTTTGGTGCGGCCGGCGGCGGAGCGGCGTCGAACACGGCCTCAGTTGGGCGCGGGGCGCTCCAGGTGGGCGGCGATGGGGCGGGGGCGCACGACGGAGGGGAGGCCGCGCGGGTGCGGGGCGCCGCCCGAGACGGAGCGCTCGGCGTCGCTTTCGCTGAAGCAGAGGGTGGCGACAAGGAGGGCACCCCGCTCGCGCAGCTCGGCGGCGGCGCGGCTCGTATAGTTGGCCACGTGGAAGCTCCCCGCCAGGAGAAAGATCCCCGCGGGCTCCCCCAGCCGCCGCTCCCCCAGGCGGTACGGGTCATGGTCTTCGTAGATCAGCGTCTCGTCCTGCTTCACGTCCGCTCCCCCCTGTGGTCGGCCGCGGAGGGGCTCCGGCCCGCCGCTGTGGATCGGTTGTACCCGGTCCAGGCGTTTTGGATCGCCGCACGGCCGAGCGGCTGGACGACCTCCACATCGTGCAGAGCGCGCGGCTCCTTCCCCGCCCCGGACCCGGAGGCGCAGACAGCGTGGCGACGGTGGACGCGCTAGTCGAGGCGGAACGCGCGACGGCGTACGGGCAGGACGCGGTCGCCTCCGGATCGTCGTGCGTGGGGGGGGACGCTGAACCTGGCGAGCCGCTACTCCATGGGTGCCGCCGGGGTTCTGAGGCGGTTGGCGGGGAGTGTGTGCGCGGGGCGCGAGGGTTGAGCTGAGAGGGATGGCGGATACGCAGGTCCGCCCCAATGAGGATTGGTGCGGTTGGCGGGCCGTGGTGCGGAGCCGGGCGATCGGGTGCGTAGGGCGGGTGGCGGTGAATGCGGCGGGCACGGGCGTGATGAATCACGCCCGTACGGCGGATGTGGAGGCTCGACAACAACAGCACGCCCCTGCCGCGGTGATCGCGGCAGGGGCGTAGTTCTCGCGGCGACGGGGGCCTACCAGTCGCGATCGCGATCGCGGCCACCACCGCCGCCGCCACCCCCGCCGCCACCGCCGCCCCGGCCGCCACCCCCGCCGCCGTAGCCGCCCCCACCGCCGCCGTACCCGCCTCCGCCACCGCCGTAGCCTCCACCGCCGCCGCCGCGGCTGCCGCCGCCGCCGCCGTAGCCGCCGCCCCCACGGCGTCCGCCGCCGCCGCCGTACCCGCCGCCGCCGCCGCCACGGTTGCCGTAGCCGTCATCGCCGCCCGCGGCGCCGCCGGTGCCGCCGGCGGGCGCATCCAGGCGCACCACGTTCGCGGCCTTGGCGCCGCGGGGCTCCTCCACCACCTCGAACTCCACGCGCTCACCCTCGTCGAGCGATTTGAACCCGGAACCCTGGATGGCGCTGTGATGGACGAACACGTCCGGGCCGTCCTCGCGCTGGATGAAGCCGTATCCCTTCTCCTGTGAGAACCACTTCACCGTGCCTGTCACCTTCTCCATGGTATGGAACCCTCTGCCTGTGGGTGTGTGGATGCCCCCGCCCGTCGCGGGGCCTGGATCGTGTGCCTTGCGGAGGGCACGGGGTGTGTCACGAGATGCCGACGAGCTCCAGGTCGAAGGTGAGGTCCCGCCCCGCGAGCGGGTGGTTTTGGTCCAGCACCGCGCCGTCTTCCGAGACTTCGGCCACCGTGACCACGACCGGCTCGCCGCCGTCGCGCTTCATCTGGAGGCGCTGCCCGACTTCGGGGCGGATGTTGGGAGGGAAGCGGTCCAGCTCAACCAGCAGCAGCAGGTCCTCGTTGTGCGCGCCGTACGCGCTGGTGGCGGGAATCCACACCGACTTCGATTCGCCGGGCTCCATCCCCTCCACCGCGTCGTCGAAGCCGGCGATCACCTGACCCATGCCGAGGGCGAACTCCAGCGGCTCCCGCCCGTGCGACGAGTCGAAGACGGTTCCGTCCTCCAGCCGGCCGGTGTAGTGCACCCGGACGGTGTCGCCGGAGCGAGCTGTTGCCATGCTTCCTCTTGCCGCTGTGAGACGTGCGAGGGCCCCATCCGCGAGGACGCAATAAAGCGGCCCGCCGGCTGAAAACCGGGGGCCGCCATGCATTTTTGACGAAACACGTGCGGCGGATGGCGCGCCGGTGCCGTCCGGAAGCAAAAAGGGCCCGCTCTCGCGAGCGGGCCATTCTTTGGCTGCCGGTCAGGCGGCGGGTGCCACCAGCACGTTGGAAGCGGCGGCGAAGAAGGGCTTCGCCTGCACGTCGCCCAGGCGGATCTCCAGCAGGCGGCTGCCGTCGCCGGTCTTCCCCAGGAGCGCGACCACCTCGCCCGGTCCGCCGGCGCAAAGCACCTGCTCTCCCACGGCGGGGAGACGCTCCTGCGCCGGGATCCACCCGGGACGGGCGGTGAGGTCGACGCGGCCGTCTTCGGCCCGCAGGCGCTTCGTTCCGTTGCTCTTGGACATCGGCTGGACTCCCGTCGAGAAGATGGAGGCGGCTGCTCGCCGCGGGCACCAGGAGGCGCGCGGGTACGTCCCGAGGGTGGCGTACGCCGCTCGCGGCCGGGGACGACGAAGCCCCGGGCGTTACGGACGTTTGTACACCGATCCGCCGCAAAGGTTCGGGCGCTATCCGCGGAAGACGCTGAGCACGCTGGAGTAGTCGTCGGTCCAGGGGCGCGCGCCGGGCCGCAGCCTGGGCGCGCGCCACCGGGGCGGGTCGTCCAGCCCGAACAGGTCGCGCTGCCTGCGGGCGACCACCACCCAGGTGGACCACTGCTCGTAGCGGTCGGGCTTCGACGGGGGGCCGCTCCCCACCTTGATCGCCAGCCCCCGCTCACGCGCCAGCTCGCCGATCACCGACTCCAGGTCCAGGTAGCGGTTGCTGACGTGGAAGGCGACGCGCCCCCCCGGCGCCAGCCGCTCCAGGTAGGTACCCAGCGCCTCCCGTGTGAGCAGGTGCACGGGCACCGCGTCGGACGAGAAGGCGTCGAGCAGGATCAGGTCGTACGCGCCCCTGGGCGCTTTCGCGAGCGAAAGGCGCGCGTCGCCCAGCACCACGCGGATGGGCGCCTCGGCGTTGTGCAGGTAGGTGAAGTAGTTGCGGTTGCGCGCGATCTCCACGATCCCGGGGTCGATTTCGTAAAAGGTCCACTCCTCCCCCTTCTGCGCGTAGGCCGCGGTGGTGCCGGTCCCCAGCCCCACCACGGCGACCCTCACGCCGCGCGTCCCCACCGGGTTGGTGGCGAAGATGTCGCCCAGCGGCCCGTTGCGCACGTAGTAGGTCAGCGGCTCGGCCGTGCGCTCCGGGCGCAGGCTCTGCGCGCCGTGCAGGGTGGAGCCGTGCCCCAGGACGTTGTAGCCGCCGCCGACGCCGTTCACGTACACGCGGTAGTGGCCGAAGAAGGTGCGCCGCGTCGCGAGGTTGTTGGGCGACATCACCTCGTTGCGCACCTGCGCCAGGAGGAGCCCTCCCAGGCAGAGCGCCAGCCACCCCGGCGCACGCCCCAGCCCCACCGTCATCAGGGTGATCACCACCGCCGCCAACGCGACGACGGCGATGGCGGGGAGCCGCGGGTCGTCCGTGCTGGACAGGAAGAGGAGCGCGACGCCGTAGCCCAGCGCCTGGACGGCGTACAGCAGGTGGCGACGCAGCCCCTCCTCCGCCTCTGGCCGGGGACGCGCGAGGCAGGCCAGGCCAAGGAGGAGCGGGTACTCGTAGATCCGGGTGAAGAGGACGGGCGCCAGCAGCACGTTGAAGATCCCGCCCAGCACCCCGCCCACCGAGATCCACAGGTAGAACTCCGTCAGCCGAGACGCCGGAGGCCGGCGGCGCGACAGCTCGCCGTGGCACACCATCGCCGTCACGAAGAGCGCGCCCAGATGGATGGGCACCGCCACCGACGGCTCGCGCAGCCATCCTTCCAGCAGCATCATCACCGCCGCGGCGAGCAGCGGCGGCTGCGCCCACACCATCCACGAGTACGGCACGATGGTACGCGGCGCGAAGACCAGGGTGAAGCTGAGGAGGTAGAGCGCCAGGGGGATCACCCAGAGGAGTGGGATCGGCGTCAGGTCGGTGGTGATGTACGTGGTGACGCCCAGCAGCATGCTGGACGGCACGAAGGCGAGCCCCACCCAGAGCGCCCGCTCGCGTCCGCTGATGGGCGCGGCGGGCTCGGCGGCCGCTTCCCCGCCCCGCGCCCGCCACACGGCGAGCGCGCACGCGCCCAGCAGGATTGCCAGCGCGCCGTACCCCAGCGTCCACGCGTGGCTCTGCCGCGCGAGGCGAAGGTTGGGCTCCATGAGGATGGGGTAGCCGAGGAGCGCCAGCATGCTCCCCAGGTTGCTGGCGGCGTAAAGCCAGTACGGGTTCCCCGCGCCGGGGTGCCCCGTCTCCGAGAACCAGCGCTGGAGGATGGGTCCCGTCCCCGAGAGGACAAAGAACGGCAGCCCCACCGTGGTCGTCATCAGCAGGAGGAGCCATGGAATCGGCGAGCCGCCCCCCGCCGGCGCGGCACCCGCCACCGACACCGGAAGGACCGTCGCGGCGGCGGCCATCAGCCCCAGGTGCAGCGTCGCCTGCGCGCGCGGACGGAGCCAGCGCGTGGTGAGGTGCGCGTACAGGTAGCCGCCCAGGAGCGCGGCCTGGAAGAAGAGCATGCACGTGTTCCACACCGCGGGCGACCCGCCCAGCAGCGGGAGCACCATGCGGCTGAACACCGGCTGGACGAGAAACAGCAGGAACGCGCTGCAGAACACCGCGCACGCGTACGCGGCGAGCGTGATGGTCGGGGCGGCGCGGCGGGCGGGCTGGGCCTGCTCTATGTGTGGCGCGATGGTGCTCACTCGATGCTGCGGCGAAGGTGGCGTACCCGGCACGCGCCGGGCTGCCGGGAATGGACGAACCTTCGCGGCCATGCGCAAGCCGGGGACGCACCGGCGGTGGCAGGCTCCGGCAGGCTCCGGCAGGGAGCCGGCTGGGAGCCGGCTGGGGTCCGGCGGTTGAAACCGCTGCAACAACCGCGGGAAACCTGCCTTCGCAGGTTGGTACGCATGGATCCTTGCCGCGAGCTCACTCGCCCCAGCAACCCCCAGCCAGCCACTGGCGAGCCAGGTTGAATACCGCACATTTGCACGAATCCGCAGTGCACGCCGGCCCGCCCGAACGATGCGCCTCCTCCCGTCGCCCTCGCCTCGCGAGAGACCGCCATGCTCCACGTGCGCGGCGGGGCGCCCCAGGGCGAGGTGGAGTGCGTGGGGTTCGCCGCGCGCTGACCGGCGTACGAGTGCGGCGGACCGGGACGCTCTCCGGTCCGCCGCGTTGGTCCTTTCCGATTTGGAATCGCTCAGGCGGCCTTCTGCACCAGCGTCCGGATGCGCGAGGCGACGACCTCCGGGGCGCAGGGCTTCATCAGCACGTCGTCGCACAGCTCCAGCATGCGCTCCTTCTTGAGCGCGGATTGCGAGCCCGTGACCGCCAGGATGCGGAGGTTTGCCGTCGAGCTGCGCTCGCGCAGCGACTGGGCCGTCTCCACGCCGTCCAGCACGGGCATCGTGATGTCCATCAGCACCAGGTCGGGGCGGTGCCGGTAGACGTGCATGATCGCCTCCCCCCCGTGCGCCGCCTCCAGCACGTTGTAGCCGCAGTCGGTCAGGAACTCCACGTACGCCTTGCGGGTCGGCGCATCATCGTCCACCACCAGTATCGTTTTGCGGGTCATCTTCTCACCCCTCCGCAGTCAGTCGCGTCTCTCCTCCCTCGCCTTTCCGAGACCCCCGCGCTGCTCCTTCAGCGCCACACCTCCGGTTTCAAACGCACCTTTTTGCAGGGATGGCCGAGAATCAGCAGGATGAGGACCCGGCGTGCCGACCGGTTGATGCACGAAACGGAGCGCGCGCCTTCCTGTGACACCATATTGCACGCCGCTCGCCGGGTGAGCGATCGAGACGCTCGGCTCTGAATCGCGCGAGGCACCACCCTTGCCGGGGCGCGGGGATCGGCGCCGGAAGAGGGCGCCTTCCCTTTCAGAGCTACAGATCCGTCGAATGCAGCACCCGTGCAGCCTCCACAGCCTCGCCGCCGTGGCCGGGATCGTCCCCAGCTACGTCGATCAGTCGGGTACCGAGACCCGCACCACCTCCGACAGCACGCGGGTGGCGCTGCTGCGCGCGATGGGGATCGATGCCTCCACTGCCGCACAGGCCGACGCGGCGCTCGACGAATGGGAGCGCCGCGACCGCTCACGCGTCGTCCCGCCGGTGCGCGTGGTGCGCAGCGACGATCCCGACGCCGCCGCCGTGCTGGCGCGCGCCCCGGAAGGGACGCCGCACGTGGAGTGGACGCTGGAGCTGGTCTCCGAAGCCGGCGAGCCGGTGCGCGCAAACGGCGAAGCGAACCCGGAGTGGGACGGCGGGGTGCGGCTCTCCCTGCCCCGCCCGCCGCCGCTCGGCTACCACAGCGTGCGCGTCACCCTGCGCACCGGGAGCGGCGAGCAGGAGGGGCAGCAGTCGCTCATCGTCGTCCCGGCCCAGTGCCCGTCAGTGCCGGAGGTGGCGGGGCAGGAGCGCGTCTTCGGCGTCATCGCCAACCTGTACTCGGTCCGCAGCGCAAAGAACTGGGGGATCGGCGACACGGGGGACCTGGCGCGGCTCGCAGAGTGGACGGCGGAGATCGGGGGCGCGTTCCTGGGCGTCAACCCGCTGCACGCGCTGCGCAACCAGGGCGCGGACATCAGCCCGTACAGTCCGGTGAGCCGCGTCTTCCGCAACGCCATCTACATCGCCGTCCCCGCCGTTCCCGAGTTCGGCGCGTCGGAAGAGGCCAGGCGGATGGTCGATGCGGCGCGGGCGGAGCTGGAGGAGGTGAGGACGAGCAATCGCGTGCAATACGAGCCGGTGATGGCGCTCAAGCGGCGCGTGCTGGAAGTGCTGTACCGCTCCTTCGCCGCCGGCGGGGGGGAGCGCGCGCGGGCCTACCGTGCCTACCTGGAAGCGCAGGGGGAGCCGCTGACCCACTTCGCCATCTTCGAAGCGCTGACGGCCCACCTGGAGAGCGGCGACTGGCGCACGTGGCCCCAGGAGCTCCGCGACCCGCGCTCCCCCGCTGTGGCGGAGTTCGCGGCGAGCCACGCGGAGGAGATCGACTTCCACCGCTGGCTGCAGTTCGAGCTGGACCGGCAGCTCGCCGAAGCCGCGGCGCGCGGGAAGCGGGCGGGCCTAGCCATCGGGCTGTACCAGGACCTGGCGATCGGCACATCGCCCGCCGGCGCGGACGTGTGGGCGAACCCGCACCTCTTCGTGACGGGCGCCAGCATCGGCGCGCCCCCCGACGAGTACTCGGCCGAGGGGCAGAACTGGGGCCTGCCCCCGCTCGATCCGCGAGTGCTGCAGGAGGATGCGTACCGCTACTGGGTGCGGCTGGTGCGCGCCTCGATGCGGGACGCGGGGGCGCTGCGCATCGACCACGCGATCGGCCTCTTCCGCCAGTTCTGGATCCCGCAGGGCGCGCCCGGCAAGGAGGGCGCGTACGTCCGCTTCCCCGTCGAGGACCTGCTCGGCATCCTCGCGCTGGAGGCCGAGCGCCACCGCGCGCTCGTGGTGGGCGAGGACCTGGGCACGGTGCCGCCCGAGGTGCCGCCGGTGCTGCGGCGGTGGGGGGTGCTCTCGTCGCGCGTCTTCTACTTCGAGCGCGAGGGCGACGAGTTCCGTCCCGCCGCCGAGTACGAGCCGATGTCGCTGGCCACCGCCAACACGCACGACATGCCGACGCTCGCCGGCTTCTGGCGCGGCCGCGACATCGAGGTGAAGCGCGAGGTCGGCGTCATCCCGAGCGACGAAGCGGCCGAGGAGCAGCGGCAGGGCCGCGTGCAGGAGCGCCGTGCCATCCTCGAGCGCCTCGCCGCCGAGGGCGTGCTCCCCACCGCGGAGCACCCGGGGAGCGGAGCGGCGTTGCGAGGCGCCGTGCACGCGTTCCTCTCCCGCACCCCCGCGGCGCTGGTCGGCCTCAGCCTGGACGACCTGGTGGGCGAAGCGGAGCCGGTCAACGTGCCGGGCGTCCCCCCCTCCGAGTTCAGCGCCTGGACGCGCAAGCTTGCCACGCCCATCGAGGAGCTCGCCCGCGACCCCCGGGTCCGCGACGCCCTCCCGGACGACGAACGCAGGCTTTCCTCGAGCTGAGAAAAACAACAGCCTCACAACAGAGGCCCCAGAGGCGCAGAGAAAACACTTCCTGAACGGAGCGCCTGACCGTACCGCCCCCAGGCCAATCTGAAACGCGGAGTGAAGGAGACGGGCTCTCCCGTTCGAACCGAACCATCCCATCTTCGGATTGCAAGCAGGTAGGGGATTCAAGACTTCCCGCCAGCTCGACCGCGTGCCGGCCCGGGCAGTCCGCTCCCGTCGACCCGCATGCACGCGCGGCGAAGATGCCCGCGGCCACGGCAAATCTGCGGAAACGAGAAATCCCGCCGCGCATGCCGCTGCGGCGGGACTTCGTTGAAGTGGTCGATCAGGGACTCGAACCCCGGACCTCTCGCATGTGAGGCGAGCGCTCTAACCAACTGAGCTAATCGACCTTATCGCGGGCCGGCTTGCACCGCGCCCGCGCCAGGGGGTGGGCTGCTGCCTGCGGGGCCCTGACCCTTTTTCCCCCAGATTTTGAACAGTACCCCGTAGGGGAATCGAACCCCTGTTTACGCCGTGAGAGGGCGTTGTCCTAGGCCACTAGACGAACGGGGCGCAGCACCTGCAAGACCCGAAAAGCTAC
>JAUJMI010000465.1 GCA_030446945.1 Longimicrobium sp.
GCTCGTTACACTCGCCTGCCCCCTCTCCCGATAACAGGAGAGGGCTGCGCCCTCTTATCGGGAGAGGGGGCGCGGGTGCGTTGCGGCTGGCTGCACCGACGCCCATGTCATGGGCCTGCGCCATTACACCGACATCCCCGTAGGGGCAGACCTGCGTGACCTGCGTGTCTGCCCTCCCTTGCCCCCGCACCGGCTTCGTTCGGCGACACAAATCCCCGCGCGCAGCCTGCGCAGGCAGGCTTCCCGCGGTTGTTGCCGCGGTTTCAACCGCCGCGCTTCGGGAGCGCCTGCACGCGGGCGCGGAAGCGCTGGTACTCAGGGGTGTCGCGGATCATCCGCTCGCGGTCCAGCGGGCCCAGCATCCCGATCAGCGCGCGCGTGTTGCGCACGCGCTCCGTGCTGGTGGGGTGCGAGGCGAACCACTGGTCGAACGAGGTCGGCTCCTCCCGCTGCTCTCGCAGCAGCTCCTCGAAAAAGGTGGCGATCCCGTCCGGATCGTACCCCGCGTTCGCCAGCGTGACCACGGCGCGCTCGTCCGCCTCGCGCTCGGCGTCGCGCCCGTACTTGGCGAAGACCGCCGCGCCGCCCCCCTGGATCACCACCTGCTCCACCATCCCCGGCTCGCGGTCCAGCACCCAGTAGACCAGCTGCAGGAGGATGTTGGCGCGCTGCTGCTTCTCCAGCTGCTCCAGCCCGTGCCGCTCGGTCACGTGCGCGATCTCGTGCCCCAGCACCCCAGCCATCTCCGACACCACGTCGGCGTGCTCGATGAGGCCGCGGTTCACGAAGACGTGGCCGCCCGGAATGGCGAAGGCGTTCACCTCGGGGGAATCGACCAGGTAAAAGGTGTAGCGCCGGCCGGTGGAATCCGCGCGCGACGCCAGCCCGCGCCCGATACGGTTGAGCGCCTCCACCGCGACGGGGTCGTGGATGAGCTTCACCTGCCCGCGAATCTCCGCCGCGTACTCCGCGCCGAGCTGCGCCTCTTCCTCCGGCCCGATGCTCCCCGCGCATGCGGCCAGGGTGAGGGGCGCGAGGAGCGCGGTGACGTGCGCGAGGGTGCGGGTGCGTGGCATCGGTGCGCGTGTGCGGGTGGATGAAGGTGAGCCCCCGCCGCTTCACGTTCCGAGCCAGCCAGGGCCGCAAAGGTGCAGCCGCGCGGCTGCACCGCAGCCCGGATGCGGCATCCGGCGCACTGGCCCGGCGGGCGTAAGCCGTTGGTAAAGACAGGTTTGTGATTTTGGTCATCTCGGACCGCGGGTTGCCCTGTCGGTGGGCACGAGCAGGACGAAGTGCAACCGAGCAACGCCGAGGCGACCATGTGCAAGAAGATCGTGATTCTGGCCGGAGCGGCCCTCCTGGGGACGAGCGGCGCGGCCACCGCCCAGGCCCCCACCCCCACCGCGGCGGACAGCGCGCTCACCGAGTGCTCGCGCGCGGCGGGCGCAAAGGACGAAGCGGCCGCGTCCAGGGCCGCAGACCGCGCCGAGCGCCTCTATCGCGCCTGGCTCGCCGCCGAGCCCCGCAGCGCCGAGGCGCGGGTGGGAATCGCTCGCGTAATTGCCGAGTGCCGCATCGGCTTCGCGGACTTCATGAGCAAGGGGCGGCTCTCCGGGCAGTCGGTGGAGCTGCTGAAGGCGGCGCTCGCCATCGACAGCACCCACTGGACGGCGCGCTACGTGCTCGCGCTGAACCACTTCCACACGCCGGCGTTCCTGGGCCGCACGGACGACGCGGTGCGCGAGCTGGAGCGGTTGGTAAGGCAGCAGGGGACGCGGAACACCCCCGCCATCTACGCGCAGCCCTACCTGCGCCTCGGCGAGCTGTACGTCCGCCAGAACCGCCCGGCCCATGCGCTGGCGATCTGGCGGCGCGGCGCGGCGCTCTTTCCGGGAGAGGCGCGCTTCGCCGAGCTGATCCAGCGCCACCAGCGCCGCGCGGACGCCGCCGACTCCGCCGCCGCAGCGCCCCGAGATGCGGTGCTGCTGGAGGGGCTCACGGTGCAGGCCGGCGCCAACCGGATGGACGACACGCGCAGCGGCACCTCGCTGAAGCGGATGGACGTGCTGATGACCCCCGGCGGCACCGCGGACCTGATGCAGGCGATCCAGACGGGGCCCGGAACCACGCGCGCGGCGGAGGGTGCCGACCTGTACGTGCGCGGAGGCGACCCCGCCGAGGCGCCCGTGTGGGTGGACGGGGCGCGGCTGGTGTACGCGGGGCGGCACGAGTCGCTGCACGGCGGCGCGTTCGGCGTGCTGGACCCGGCGGTGCTCGGCTCCGCCACCTTCTCCAGCGGCGGCTTCGGCGCGCGCTACGGCAACGCCCTCTCCGGCGTGCTGGACGTGGAGACGCTGGGCCGGCCGTCCTCCCGCGGGGGCGTCGTCTCGGCGAACACGGTGGGCGCGGGGGCCATGCTCCAGCTTCCCGCCGGGAAGCGGGCGGGGATGTGGGGCGCCGCGCGCGTGATGGAGGCGTCGATGATGCTGGCGATGCACGGCCGCGGCGGCGAGTTTGACATGGCGCCGCGCGCGCTGGAAGGGATCGGCGGCGCGGTGTGGGCGCCGCGCCCCGGGTGGCAGCTCAAGGCGACCGCGCTGGTGGACGCCGACGAGTCCGCCCGCAACGTGAGCGCGTATGGCTACAGCGGCGCGTTCGGCGCGCGCGGCGGCACGACGCTGGCGACGCTCTCCGGGCGCGGGATGTCACGCGGCGGGCGGGTGGCGGTGCGGGCCACCCTGAGCGCCACCGAGCGCACCAGCGGCTTCGCCTTCGGGGTGATGGACCGCGAGCGCACCGACCGCGGCGTGGCCGCGCGCGGGGACGCGGAGTGGATGCTGGGCGGCGGCCGGCTGCGCGCCGGCGCCGAGGCGGCGGCGATGGACGCCCGCCAATCCGGTGTCACCCCCACCAGCGACCAGCTCGCCCCCGGCTCCCCGTCCGCGGCGCTGGTGGCGACCAGGGAGGACGCCACGCACCTGGGCGGCT
>JAUJMI010000466.1 GCA_030446945.1 Longimicrobium sp.
AGTACCGGCCCTATCGCAACATCGAGCAGTTCCGCCGCGAGATCGGCAAGTACGTCGACAAGGGAGAGGTCGCCCGCCTGGAGAAGTACGTCGAGATCCGCTGATGGAGGGAATCGCGGCTCACCGGAGGGCACAGAGGTAAATACAAGGCGCGGAGGGAAATCCTCTCCGCGCCTTTGCCGTTCCTACAGCAGCGTCAACCCTGTCGCGGCTGCGCGAGAAGGTCCTGGAACCGCTCCATGAACTCGCCCACGTCGATGCCGTCCACCAGCGCGTGGTGCACCTCGACGGCCACGGGCATGCGCCACGCCGCACCCGCCGCGGACCGCTTGCCGAAGACGAGCTTCGGAACCGAGTCCTCCCGCCGCAGCGCGTTGGTGAACGACGTGAAGCGAATCCACGGCAGCACCGTGCCGTGCAGATAGGCGTCGTCCTCCTCGCGAGCATCGTCCAGCAGCGCCGTGCCCGCCCGCGCCCTCTCCGCCTCCGCCCGTCCCTGCTCCGCGAACGCCGCAAAGGTGGACTCGTGCGGAAAGTACCCGAAGCCAAAGGTGCGGTCCGGACGAAGCACCGTGCACCCGATCGCCACCATGTCGTGGCACCACACGCGCTCCCCGCGGATGCGCAGCCGGAACGCCTCGGTCGCGCTCGCCGCGTGCATCGCCGCGAAGAGCGTCCCCAGGAAGAACGACGGACCCTGCGGGCGCCGCGACGCCTCGTACAGCGCGGTCACGTCCACCTCCGTGGCGACGCTGAAGTGCGGGCGATCGTAGCCGCGGAACAGGAGGAAGTGCTCCCGCCGGGCCCAGCGGTCCAGGTCGATGTAGTGCCCCACGGATGCTCCTGGTTAGGCGGCGGCGAGGCCCGGGCCGGCTGGCATTTGCGAGCGGTGGGCGGAGAGGTGCGGAGCGTCTCCCGCGATACAGGATGTGTACCGCACCCTACTCCATTCGGGTGCCCGAAAGCCGATGTGCAGTTGTTCGATTGATACGCTTTAGGTATCACATAGGGTACGTTTTATGCACCCCTGGCGCGGCGACAGGGAAGAAGCCGTGAACACGCAGGCCGTACTGATGATCGACGCCGAGCCGGACACCCGCGAGGGCGTGGAGGACCTTTGGGACCTGGCGGGAGTGCCGGGCCCGCTGGAGATCGTGCCCGCCCGCCGTGCGCGACGGCGGCGGGTGGCCGGGCGGCGCCATGCTTGAGGGCTTCGGCTTCCTCGCCCTCGCGGCGGCGGTCGGCCTCGCGCTGGTCCACCTCTTCGCCGGGAAGATCGTCTCGCTGGGCGGCATTCCGCGCAGCCGGTGGCTCTCCGCGGCCGGGGGCATCTCGGTGGCGTACGTCTTTCTCCACCTCCTGCCCGAGCTGGCGAAGGGGCAGGAGCAGGTGCGGGCCTCGGCCGGACCCGTGCTGGGAGTCGCCGAGCGCCACACCTACCTGATCGCGCTGGC
The DNA here is from genome assembly GCA_030446945.1 of Longimicrobium sp. GTDB lineage: Bacteria > Gemmatimonadota > Gemmatimonadetes > Longimicrobiales > Longimicrobiaceae > Longimicrobium. The sequence continues at coordinate 1,455 of JAUJMI010000466.1, forward strand.
TGGGCTGGCCATCTTCTACGGCCTGGACCGGCTCGCGCTCCGCTCCCGGCGGGAGAGCCGCGCGGGCGATGGGGAAGACCGCACCCCGCCGGGGATCTTCTGGATCCACATCCTCTCCTTCGCCCTGTACAACGCGCTGGTCGGCTATCTGCTCGTGCACGGGGACCACCGCTCCGCGGGCGAGCTGGGGCTGTTCGCGGTCGCCCTGGCGGTGCACTTCGTGGTGAACGACTTCGCGCTCGCCGAGCACCACAAGGCGCGGTATCAGAACGTCGGGCGCTGGATCGTCGCCGCCGCGGTGCTGGTGGGCTGGGGCCTCGGAGCCGCCACGGAGATCCCCGAGGCCGCCATCGCCGTCGTGGTGGCCTTCCTGGCCGGCGGGATCATCCTGAACGTCCTCAAGGAGGAGCTGCCGGAAGAGAGGCAGAGCCACTTCGGCTCGCTGGCGCTGGGGATGGCCGGCTACGCGATCCTCCTCCTCGCCACCTGACCGGAACCACCTCGCTCCTACGTGTCTCTTTGTGAGCCCCGCGGTTGCAGTTCTGCCCCGCGTCTCCGCGTGAGACGCAGCCGTTCGTCCGCCCGTCCCTGAACCCGGCCCGGCATGCAGACAGCCCGTCTCGACTCGGCACGCGCCGCCATCGACCAGCCGCTCTTCGTGGTGGGCGGCAGCACCGTGACGGTCGCCTCGGTCGTCAGCTTCATGGTGCTGGTGGCGATGGCGTTCGTGGCGTCCGCGGTGCTCCGGCGCGTGTTGCTGCGGGTGTACCGGCGCCGCGGCCTGGACGAGGGGGTGCAGTACGCGCTGAACCGCCTCCTCCACTACGCCGTGATCGGGGTGGGCACCTTCTTCGCCCTGGACAACCTGGGGATCTCGGTGACGGCGCTGGCCGGACTCGGGGCGATCCTCGCCGTCGGCATCGGCTTCGGGCTCCAGAACATCGCGCAGAACTTCGTCAGCGGTCTCATCCTGCTGCTGGAGCGGCCGGTCAAAAAGGGTGACTTCGTGGAGGTGGGCGAGGTCCGCGGGACGGTGCGCGAGATCCGCGCGCGCGCCACCGTCGTCACCACGCTGGACAACGTGGATATCGTGGTGCCGAACGGGCAGTTCATCACCGAGTCCGTGACCAACCAGACCCTGAGCGACCGCCGGGTGAGGACACGGGTGGAGGTGGGCGTCGCGTACGGCAGCGACACGGACCGGGTGCGGAGGACGCTGGAGCGCGTGGCGGCGGAGGACGCGCGCGTGCTGGCCCTGCCGCCCCCCGCCGTCCTCTTCCTCGACTTCGGCGAGTCGTCGCTCGACTTCGTCCTCCTCGTCTGGGTCCCGGACCCGTTGCTGGAGCCCGTCGTCACCAGCGACCTGCGCTTCGCCATCGACGCCGCGTTCCGGCAGGAGGAGATCGCGATCCCCTTCCCGCAGCGCGACCTCCACTTGCGCGGCGGGTGGCCCGGCGCGCCGGCCTGTGGGTTCTCTAAACTCTGACGCGGTTTCTCTCTAAACTCTGGCGCGCCAGGGG
>JAUJMI010000467.1 GCA_030446945.1 Longimicrobium sp.
CCACCGGCTCCCAAACGTGCCGGAGGGGCACAGGTGCGCGCGGCTGCACGGGCACTCCTTCCGCGTGAAGCTGTATGTCAGCGGCCCGGTGGACCCGCACGCGGGGTGGGTGATGGACTTCGCGGAGCTCAAGCGCGCCTTCCGCCCGCTGCACGACCTCCTGGACCACCAGTACCTCAACGACGTCGAGGGCTCGAGAACCCCACCAGCGAGAACCTCGCGCGGTGGATCTGGTCGCGCCTTCGCCCGGCCCTCCCCGGCCTCAGCAAGGTGGCGGTGCGGGAGACGTGCACGGCCGGGTGCGTGTACCGGGGCGAATGATCCAACCGCATGGCTCACGCGGAGACGCGGAGACCTGCAACTGCATGGCTTACTCGGAGACACAGAGCGAAAATCCGCGGCGCGGCCGGGACGCGACTCCGGACCCCGTGTGTTTTGTGCGGGGCCCGGGCCCTCACCCCGCTCCTGACCTCGCCGCCCCTCCCCCAAACCGCTGGGGAGGGGCGCGTATCTGCGCGGGGTGCACGGGGCGGTGCGGCGGAGGGCACGGGCAGCCACGTGGGGCGGCCCCTGCGAGGTTTGGGTGCGCGGGGGCGGCGGTCGAGGTGGGGGCGAGCGCGGGCGCGATGAATCGCGCCCCTACGATACCGGCACGGGGGGAACGGGCGGTGGAGCGGGGTCGGCGCCCGTGCCACCGATGGTGGCAGGCGCGGCAGTCGACTGTGGCGAGACGGTGGTGAGGGCTACGCGTCCGCCGACCCCTCGATCCCCCGCGCTCCCGTCCCCGACGCCTCGACGTTCAGGCGGATCAGGAGGCCCAGCAGCTCGCGCGCGGTCTGCGGCGAGAGGGTGGGGGAGTGCGGGACGAGGAGCGGGAGGCGCACCTCGCCGAGGCGGGCACGGGCGGCGCGGGTCAGCATCACCGGCTCGCGCGGGTCGAGCGCGGCGACGGCTTCCGAGTCGTCGGCCAGGACGACGCGAAGCTGTTCGGGGCGCTGGATCAGGTCCGTGTACATGGCGCGCATGCGGTTGCCGAACTCTGCCTCCACCGCCACGATCGTCACCCCGCTCTCGCGCAGGCGGCGCTGCATGATGTCCACCACCTCGGAGTTCACCGTAAGCGTGACGGCGGGGATCCCCACGTTCTCCGCGGCCTTGCGCACCAAGCGCGAGTGGTAGCTGGTGGTGACCACCATGGCGACCGCGCGCAGCGCGTCCTCCACCGCGTGGAACTCCACCGAGCGCTCGGGGCGGGGAAGGGGGACGGGCGAGATCCGCACCGGCACCGGGTCCAGCCCGAAATCGTTGGCGAGCTCGTGGCAGTAGGCCGTCATCTGGTCCTCGTTGCTCTCCACCACCGCGCACCGGATGCGCGTGGTGGTGGTGCAGCGGCGGATCAGCTCCGGGACCTCGTGCACCGTCATGCGGCGCTTCCACGCCTCCACCAGCACCCCGGCCATCCACCGCGCCGTCTCGGCCAGCAGCTCGCCGCCCAACTGGTCCTGCGGCGCCAGGTACACGCCCGAGCGGCCGCGCACCTCCACCAGCCCCTCGTCTTCCAGGGTGCGGTAGGCCTGCGCGACCACGCGGTGGTCCACCCCCATCTCGCGCCAGAGCGCGCGGATGCTGGGGAGGCGGTCGCCGGGGTGGAGGAGGCCCAGGTGCAGGGCGTTGAGGATGCGGTCGCGGAGCCGGTCGCTCAGCTCGGTTACCGGGTCGGTCACTCGCGTCTCCTGGGGGGTGGGATGCGGTTCGGCGCTGCACCCTGTGGATTGGACGGCGACAAAAGTGGCCCCGGCAGCCGGGGCTCCGCAAGGCGCGCGGAATGTTCCGTGCGTGCAGCGGGGCGGAAGCGTGGGCACGCCACCCGTCTTGCGTCGTGCGCGCCCACCCCCTAGCGTGCGGATGCGCCGGCAGCGCGCCCGCCACCCCCAGCCCCCGCCTCACTTGCGAACGTCTGCGGCCGCGTCCCGCGGGTTGCGACCCCACTCTCCCCTCTGAGGAGCGATGCTGGGGCCCTTTCTGGTCGTCTGTATCCTGATCGTACTCACCGCCTTCTACGTCGCCGCGGAGTTCGCGGCGGTTTCGGTGCGCAAGGGGCGCATCCGGCAGCGCGCCGAGGACGGCGACACCCTTTCCGCGCGCCTCCTCCCCATCCTGGAAGACCCGGTGAAGCTGGACCGGTACATTTCGGCCAGCCAGATGGGGATCACCCTCACCAGCCTTCTGGTGGGCGCCTTCGCGCAGGCCACCATCGCGGTGCGGCTCGCGCCCGTGTTCCAGGGGTGGGGATGGTTCGGGGCGGCGGCCTCGGTGTCGGCTGCCACGATCTCGGTGCTGGCGGTGCTGACGGCCGCGCAGATGGTGCTGAGCGAGCTGGTGCCCAAGTACCTGGCGCTGGCGCGGCCCACCGAGGTGGCGCGTTTCACCGTGATGCCCATGCGCTGGTCGCTGAGCGCGTTCTCCTTCTTCCTCAACTTCCTCAACGCCAGTGCGGTCTTCGTGCTGCGCCGGCTGGGGCTGGAGGCGGTGGGGCACGGCCACATCCACTCGCCGGAGGAGATCGACCTGCTGATCGCCGAGAGCCGCGACGGCGGGCTGCTGGAGCCGGACGAGCACCGGCGGCTGCGGCGCGCGCTGCAGCTGGGCATCCGCCCCGCGCGGCACCTGATGGTCCCCCGCCAGGAGATCGCCGCGGTGGACCTGGACACGCCCGTGGAGGAGGCGATGGAGATCATGGGCGCCTCCCCCTACACCCGCCTCCCCGTGTACCGCGGCGACATCGACCACTTCGTGGGGCTCCTGCACACGCGCGACCTCTTCGTGCGCCGGCTGGACCCCACGCCCCTCGCATCGCTGGCGCCGCTGGTGCGCCCCATCCTCTCCGTGCCCGAGAACGTGACGGCCGAGGCGCTGCTGGCCCGCATGCGCGAGGGGCGCAGCCACCAGGCGCTGGTGCTGGACGAGTTCGGCG
>JAUJMI010000468.1 GCA_030446945.1 Longimicrobium sp.
GGACGCCGCGGGGATTGAGCGTGCCGCTGTTGATGTTGACGGTCTGCTCCAGCAGTGCCACGGCGCCGGACGCGTGCGCATCCACGTGCGAGGCGATCCGCTGCTCCGCGGGTGAGAGCGCCGCCGCCTGCGCGGCGGCGGCGGTGGACAGAACCGAGGCGAGGGCAGTCAGGCGAAAGGTGCGCACGATCATGGGCGAGAGAGGTGCCAGGGAGAGTGCGAGGGGGACCGGGTAGTAATACGCAGACGGCCGGCGCGATGCAAACGGCGCCGCGTCCCCTCTAATTCCGGCCTCCCTGAAACTCGGCTTTTCAGGATGGCGATCTGCCGCTTGATCTGGGTGAGCGAGCCCACAGAGCCGGCCACGAGCCTGTCGTCCGTTATAGCGGCATCTCGCTCTGCCATGTCGATTCGAAGTACTCGCCCGGTGCTCCACGATGCCGCTCTTGCCGAAGTGGACTGTCGCGAGATCTACGCCCACGTCCAAGAGATTCGCCTGCGAAAGTCCGACGCAGGTGGTGGGGTGAGTACGCTTTCACACCGGCCTGGTCGCGGCGTCGCTCGAGAGGCTTGAACACGGCCCGTTCGGTAAGCCCCCGGGGCCGCACGTCGCCCCCAACGGTCTACTGGACAGAAAAGCGGCCCTGGCTCGGCGCCGCGAATCGAGAGCCACTTCCTGAGCTGGCGGAGGTGGAACACCAGCAGGTGCGCTCCGCAATGCGCTGCAACAATCGAGTAGAGCAGGCACACCAGCCCACTCGGGTCCGGGAAAGACGAATGGGCCGGTTCCGATCCCTGATCTCCGCTCAGCGCTTTCTGACTGCGTTCACCCGTACGTGGAACCTGTTCCGCCCACGGCGGCGCTCCTTCACCGCCCCCGAGTACCGGGTTGGGCTTCAGGAGCGATTCGCCGCTTGGCGAGTCGCGGCCGAGTTGCGCCCGTAATCCGCCCGGGGGGTTCTGCCTTGCGCCAGGCGCGCCCTTCTCCTCCGCTCGGCTCTTCAAGTTGACACAGCCGCGCCTACAGGTCGCGCATCGAATTCATTCGCCCGGCTTAGCGAGCCAGGACCCGCTCGATGGCGTCCAACTCGTCCGCGCTGAATGCCAGGTTCTCGAGCGCGGCCACGCTGTTCTCCACCTGCTGCACGCGGCTGGCGCCGATCAGCGCGGAGGTGACGGCGGGGTGGCGCAGCACCCAGGCGATGGCCATCTGCGCCAAGCTCTGACCGCGCGCCCGTGCGATCTCGTTGAGCGCCACCAGCTGGGCGCGGCGCTCCTCCGTGACGGCCTCGCGGCTCAGCGCCCCGTGCGACTTGGCGGCGCGCGAGTCCTCCGGGATGTTACGCAGGTAGCGGTCGGTCAGCAGCCCCTGCGCGAGTGGCGAGAAGACGATGCAGCCGATCCCCTCCTCCTCCAGAATGCCGAACAGCCCGCGCTCCACGTCGGGCACCAGCATGCTGTACTTGGGCTGGTGCAGTACGAACGGGGTGCGCAGCTCACGCAGGATCGCCGCCGCCTGCCGGGTGAGATCGGGCGGGTAGTTGCTGACCCCCGCGTACAGCGCCTTTCCAGAGCGCACCGCCTGGTCGAGCGCGAGCATTGACTCCTCCAGCGGCGTCTCCGCGTCGGGGCGGTGGTGATAGAAGACGTCCACGTACTCCACCCCCAGGCGCGCCAGGCTCTGGTCCAGACTGGTGAGGAGGTATTTCCGCGAACCGCCGTCGCCGTAGGGTCCCGGCCACATCCGGTACCCGGCCTTGGTGCTGATCACCAGCTCGTCGCGGTGCCCATGCAGGTCCGCGCGCAGGACGCGGCCGAACGTATCCTCGGCCGATCCGGGGACCGGCCCGTAGTTGTTGGCCAGGTCGAAGTGCGTCACTCCCAGTTCGAAGGCCCGGCGCACCATGGCGCGCGCCTCCTCGAACGGGTCGACGCTCCCGAAGTTGTGCCACAGCCCCAGCGACACCGCGGGGATCTGCAGGCCGCTGCGCCCGCTGCGCCGGTACGGTATTTGGTCGTATCGCGTGGTGTCCATCAGCGGCGCCCCATTGCGGAGCGGGTCGGATTCGGGTGCGTCGTCATACGTGTACCGGGAGTGGCGCCGATGGTATCACAGGCCGGACGCCGTGGTCCGGGTCCGTGGGCGTAAGGCTGTTGTCAACTTGAGCGGCGGGGCGCGTAAATATAACATCGCGCGCGGAAGGTTCAGGGAAGCGCCATAGTTCCGCCACCGGTCCGTTCTGAGGCGCCCAACAGGTTGACACTGGCTTGCATGCGATGCTATGCCGCCGTGCCTCAAGTTGACACAGCCCGCGCGACGTTACGCTGCCCGCCCGCCCCAAGTTGACACAGCCGCTACCTGGTGCGCCGCGCTTCGGGGACGGCGCGCATCAGCTCCGCGAGCGCCGCGTTCAGGGTACGTGCCCCGGCGCGGCTGCCTCGGAAGTGCCCCATGCGCACCACCACCAGGTCGTGGGAGGGCACCACAAAGGTGTACTGGCCGCCCGCGCCCGCCATATAGTAGGCTTCGCGGGGCAGGTTCCACTCACCCACGCCGTTGATCCAGAACTGCCCGCCATAGACCGGCCGGTTCCAGGCGGGTGCGACTGTGCTCACGAAGTCCGTCCACCCCTCCGGGAGGAGCCGCTCTCCCATCCAGACTCCATCCTGCAGGTAGAGCATCCCGATCCGTGCCCAGTTCCGCGCGGTACCGTAGTCGAAGCCGGTGAGAAGGAAGTTGCCGTACGGGTCGGTCTCCAGCACCTGGCGGCGGATCCCGATCTTGTCGAAGAGCGCCCGCTGCGGAAAGGTATGGTAGCTCTCGCCCCGCGCCTCTACAGCCTCCCGGATCAGGTGCCCCAAGGCAAGGGGATCGGAGTTGCGGTAGCGCCCCTCCGTGCCCGGCTGGAACTGCAGCGGCCGGCTCACCGAGTGGTGGAAGGCGTCGACCGCGCCCGAGTAGATGTACATGTG
>JAUJMI010000003.1 GCA_030446945.1 Longimicrobium sp.
CAGGCGATCCTCTCCCTCGGCATCCGCTGCCACGTGGGCGGGCGAGTCGTACGCGTTCACCGCGACCTCACCGAACGCCTCCACGGCATCGGTAACGCGTGCCAGGCTGATCCCCGAGCCTATGACCGCCATCCCGGTGGTCGAGTAATCCTCGTCCGTGGAGACGCACACCCCCGCCGGCGTCCACTCCTCGTGGGGGATGCACGACTCGTGGCCGGGGGCCATGAAGTCGCCGGTGTCGGCCGTGTAGCCGCCGCCTCCCACGAAGAGGTAGACCGACTGCAGGAGCGTGTTGGGCGTGGAGAGGATGAACGGCCGCAGCACCAGGTCCACGTCGTACAGGTAGCTGTTGACCACGCGCGTGCTTTGGTCGAGCCCGCCCTGCTCGGGAAGGTTCTGCGGGAGGTACACCCCGTGGGCTCGTACGCCGAAGCGCGGATCCAGCCAGAGCTGCGCGAACCCGCCAAAGGTCGGCGCGTACCCCGGATCCCATCCCGTCTCGCCCTCCGCGCCGGGGGTGGTGAACCAGTCCGTCGTGTACGACCCGCCGGCGTGGATGCCCACGTCGACCAGCCCCGTGTGCGCCGGCCCCTGCGCCGCCCCCTCCGCCACGGCGCCCGCCGCCAGGGCGAAGGCGAGCGCCACGCGCAGCCACCCCATATGCGCAGAGACGCAGAGCGCGCGCGGCGAGCTTTCGCTCGCGACGCCGCGCGTCTGCGTCATGCCCGTAGCTTGGGACACGCGCACGGGTGGGGAGGGGTTCATTTTATTCGCGCTATGAAGGCGAACTGCCCGTCCGAGAGGGAAGCACCCGCGGGGAGGTCGCCGGACAGGGTCCACACGATCCGCCGCACGCAGCTGTCGTAGGCGCCCGCGACCATGCACGCGGCGTTCCCGCCGGGGGTGATCGCGGCTCCGGTGCCGTCCTGGTAGACGACGTCCGCGGTCAGCCCCGACGGAAGGGTCTGCGATACGCTCCCCACCTTGAACATCACCTGCGTGGGCACCGAGTCCGTGACGGTCACGGAGCGCGCCGCGTACTCGCCCACGTTGGCGATCCTCAGCGTGTAGGTGAGGTCCGTCCCAGAGGCGAGGGTGCCGGTGGGCGACACGCTCTTGGCGAGCGTCAGCACGGGCCGCACGCGCCGCACCTCGGCGAAGCCGTCGTCGCGCAGCAGCGTGTCGCTCGCTGCGCGCGCGGTCAGGAACTGCGTGTTCACCGCCGTGTCGCCCGCGAGCACGCGGTACCACACTGTGTACACGGTGGTCGTGCGCCCCGCCAGCGGAACCGTGGCCGTGGCGTACGAGGCCGGCGTCGCGATCCCGGGCCCCGTCACGCTGTCCACCGCGATGAACACGGCGGCCGCGCCCGTGGCCGTGGTGCGCAGCGACAGGGTGTAGTCCCCCGTCACGGGCGACACGTTCTGCACCTCGAACGCCTGCCCGTAGGCACCGCCGGGCAGCCGCGGCGTGGGCGAGGAAAGCCCGTCCGGCGTCACCACCACCGACGAGGTCACCGTCGTCTTCACCCGCGAGCCCGGCGCCGAGCCGTCGTTGTTGGCGGCGTCGCTGTCGAACGTGTTCGACGACGCCGCGCCCACGTTCACCACCGTGCCCAGCGAGGGCGGCGCCACGACCACCACCGTGTCGATCCGGGATTCCCCGGGCGCCATCGACGCAATCGAGGGCCAGGTGAGCACCCCTCCGGAGAGAATGGTGGCGCGTGAGGCGCTCACGAACGTCACGCCCGCGGGAAGCGTATCGCTCAGCACCACGCGGTACGCGACGTCCGGGCCCGTGTTCGAGAGGGTGAGGAAATAGCGGATGGTGTCGCTCACCACCGAAGTGGTGGGCCCGGACTTCGCGACCGAGAGGTTCGCCGTGCCCACCGTGACGGTGGCCGAGGCGGTCTGGCCGAGCTGCGTGTTCCCCGTGATCGCCCTGACGCTGTTCGTGTACTGCCCCGCCACGTCGTGCACGCTGGCCGTGTACACCAGCGACAGCGAGCCGCCGGCGGGAAGCGCGTACGAGGTCTGCGGGATCCCCCGCCACATGATGGTGCCGGTGCTGTTGGAGGCCGGCACCGAGCCGGAGTTCGCCGTCGTGACCTGGCTCGCCGCGGCAAGCGCGGTATACGTGACACCCGTGGGGAGCACGTCCACGACGGAGTCCAGTTCCGACGCGTAAGCGGACGGGTTGGAGATCGTCACCGTGTACGTGACCGTCCCGCCGGAAGCGAGCATCACCGGGGTGACGGACTTCGTGACGACGAACGGGTTGGTGGCGGCCGGGAAGGTGGGACCCACGAACGTCTGGTAGTTCGCCGAGTACTTGAGCTTTGTGCCGCTGGTCTGGTTGGAATAGGGGCGAGCCTGAGAGGTGACGCCGGCGCACAGGTACTTGAAGAAGTAACGCATGGTGAGGGTATAGTTGTTCCCGGTCGCGCTCGCGCTGGCCGTGAAGAACTGCCGGTTTTCCGTTCCCGCCGGGACCGCGGGGATGTTGGACGACACCACCAGCGTGCGCACCATCTGGAAGCACGCGCCGCTGAACGTGGTGTTGCCGACCGGCTGAAGGTTGTACGTGTCGCCGGCGCTGGCGCCGCCGAAGTCGTACGACACGTCCATCGTGATCGTCTGCCCCACCACCGCGCCCGCGCCCAGGATGGCGGAGTTCACGATGCCGCCCGCCTGGGCGCTGATCATGCTGCTGGTGGTGACCGTGCCGCTCCCCGTTGTCGCCCCGGGGGTGGCGTCGCTCACGGACACCACGAGCGTGCTGCTGATGCCAAAGGTGCACGGATAGACCACGTACCACCACAGCGTACGGCTCGCGCCCGCGGCAAGCGTACCCATCCACTGCCCGGCCGCCTGCCCGCCTCCTAGCGCGATTCCTCCCGCGAAGCCCGAGATCGTGGAGCGCAGGTCGGTCTGCGTCGTTCCCGAGGTGTTGGTGACCTGGAAGGAGACGTACGCGGCCTGGGGCCCGGTGCAGGGGGAGTTGCTGTCGAGCGTGAGCTGCCCGCTGCTCACCATGCTCACCGACACGCCGGGCGCGGCCCACGCGCCGGGCGCGAAGCCCAGCAGCGCGAACGCCAGCGCGAACAGAATGATCCGGAGTCTCGCAAACATAGGCAGAGGCTTACTCAGCACCGAGGAGCCGGGCGGGGTAGATCAGCGGGCCGCGTGGGTGGGACCTGCACCGAAGAGTCATACAAGATGCGCACCATCTGGCCCGAGCGGCGCATCCTGTTGTTCCCCGAGCACTTGCGCGCTTCCGTCGCGCCGGGAACCGCCTCGCGCGTTCCCGTCAGGGAACACGCTTCCGTTCCCGAACCGGAACGCGAGGCCGCTGCACCCCGTGACACGCTCGCGAACAGCGCCTCAACACCTTGCGACGGAGCCACAGGATCGTTTAACTATCCGAAGTCTGGCATTACTTGTAACCACACGAGCACGCCTGGAGCGACGATGTCGAGCGATCCGTTGGACGTGGAAGAGGGGAGGCGCGCCGCGCAGCGGGCAGCCGCACGCAAGCGCCAGGCGAACTTCCGGGCCCGCGAGAGAGCCCGCGGCCTGGAGATGGTCACGCTCAAGGTCCCGGCGCCCATGCGCGGCGCGTTCGGCCGCCTTGCCGCGGTGGTGCAGTCCGACGAAGACGCGCTGGACGACTCGTTCGACGAGATCCGCGAGACGCTCGCGGCGTGGCGCGCCCGCCTCATCTCCGCCGATGCCCCTGCCGCCGAGGCGCCGACGGCACGGCCCCGCGCTGCCGAAGCCGCCCCGCCGCCAGCTCCAGAACCGGCGCTCCCCGTGGCCACGGGTCCGGTTCCGTTCGACACGTGGGTGGATCTGGCGGGGCTCTGGTCTTCCTCCGCCATCGTCGGCTCGCTGACGGACTTCACGGTCGTCGTGGCCGACCTGGAAGGCTCGCTCTACACCCGGTGGACCGCGCAGCAGCGGCGCCCGAGCGGCTACGTTACCGTCGACGCCTACCTCCGCGGAACCCGCGGCGGCCCCCAGGACGCCGTGGTTAGCACTGGCCGCATGACTCTCGGCGGGCGGGAGCTCGAGCTGCGCGCGGTGATCACCTCCCCCGCGCGCATGGATGCGACCCTCATCGAACACGCCGCCGACGGCTCACAGGCCGTCCACGAGGCGGTCTTCACCCGCGCGGGCTAGCGTGTTCGTCATCCTGAGCGACGCGCGTCTCCCCTTCTCCCCTGCTCCGCGTCCTGGCGCGGAGCGAAGGATCTACTGCGGCTTCCCAGGGGCCAGGGCGTGACCTGCGACCCCCGGCCCGGCTCCGGCTGGATCCTTCCGGTCGCCGCGGTAGCTTGGAGCGCGCAGAGGAGGCCGGCCAATGCGGCTCCCTCAGGGTGACAAGAGGCTGGGGATCCGCGCCGCGCCTGGCGTGAGTCCGCGCAGGCCGACTTCGCGTGTTTCCAGCGGCGAATTCATTCGCTCCTGGACCGCCGAGAGCCGGAACGACGAAGGGCACCTCCCGTGAGGTGCCCTTCGACATTCCTGATGCCCGGAGTCGGACTCGAACCGACATGCCTTGCGGCGGCAGATTTTGAGTCTGCTGCGTATACCGATTTCGCCATCCGGGCGGCGAGACCATCAATGTAACCGGCGGCGAGTGCGGATTCAACGTCCGCGCGCGCTCCGCTCCTGTTCGATGAGCTGGAGGGCGTAGGTCGCGCGCTGCAGCGATCGCATGGGCTCGCCCATCGCCACGCCCTCGCGCGCGCCGCGCAGGAGGTGCCGCGCGCGCATGAGGTTGGGGGAGGGATTGGGGGTCGCGTCAATGCGGCGCTCGGCGTCGCGGACGGCGCGGAGCGCTACGGACAGCGGAGCCCACGCGCGCGCCGTCTCCGCCAGAAGCGCGATCTCGCGGGCGGCGGCCAGCGTGTCGCCCGCGGCCATCCTGGCGCGCGCCCGGGCGCCCCCCTCGCGGACGCCAAGCTCCGCGCGCGCCAGCTCGGGAAAGCGCCCGCCCCCGGTGCGCAGCGCGGCACGCTCGGCCCATTCGTCGGCCGCCGCGAGTGCGGCCAGCAGGAGGCGCGCTTCGGGAGGGTGCCGCAGGGCGGCGGCGGCTTCCCGGGCGGCGCGGTCCTCCAGCAGGAGCGCGCCCTCCATATTCCCCTTCTTCCGCACGCGCGACGCCTCCCTCAGCGTGTTGCGCGCAGCGGCGCCCTCCGGCGCGTTGCCCGGGAGCGCGCCGAGCCAGCCGCGCGCGGTGGGGAGCCCCGCCGGCTCCACCACCGCCACCCACACCGAGCCCCCCGCCTCCCGCACGAACGACTCGGGGCCGGTGGGGAGATCGGCGCAGGCGGACGCGGCGCACGCGAGTGCGGCGGCGAACGCCCGGAGCGGACGGCGGAAGCGGTACGGCATGCGGATGGCCATCGGAAACGGGTTCCAGCCGGGGAGGAAATCCAAGCTAAACAAGGGTTTGCCACCCGTCAAGCAGGGGGCGGGCCGTGGCTTGACACCCCTTCTCGGCGCGGGCTAGGTTGTTCGGACGTTCGATACATCCGCCCACTCACCCCGCCACATGACGGACGAGCGCAGCGCCTACGACGAGAAGCTGGAGAGCATCCTGCGGACGGCCGCGGCGATCTTCGCCGAGAAGGGCTATCACCAGGCGAGCATCCGCGACATCGCGCGCGCCACGGGCGTATCGCTTTCGGGGCTGTACTACTATTTCAACAGCAAGGAAGAGCTCCTCTTCCTCATCCAGGACCACGCATTCGGCACGCTCCTCAACAACCTGGAGCGGCTGGTGGCGGACGAGGGGGACCCGCAGCGCCGCCTGCGCCTGCTGATGGAGAACCACCTGCGTTACTTCATCGCCAACACCGCGGAGATGAAGGTGCTCTCGCACGAGGGCGAGTCGCTCACGGGCGACTTCCGGCGGCGGGTGAACGCGAAGAAGAAGAGGCTGACGGAGCTCGCCATGGAGATCCTCGGCGAGCTGCGGCCGGACGGCGGGGTGGACCTGCGGGTGGCCACCTTTGCGCTGTTCGGGATGATGAACTGGCTGTACAACTGGCACCGCCCGGGCGTGGACGTCCCCACCGACCAGCTGGTGGACGACATGCACCGGATCTTCGTGGAGGGCTTCCTCCCCCCGGGCGCCGCCATGTCCGACGCCGCCCGCGCAGCCGCGCCGGGCGACGCGCACCCCGCGATGTGGCGCTCCGACCAGCCCTGAGTGGCCCGGCGCGCGCACCGTTACTTATTACAACACCCGGAGCAAAGATGGCGACCGCGACCACCGAAGTGCCGAACGAGACGAAGACGCTGGTGCACTACGAAGTGCAGGACGGCATCGCGATCTTCACGCTGGACGATCCGCCGGCGAACACGTACACGCACGCGATGATGGTGCAGATCGACGCCGCCATCCTGCGTGCGCGCTTCGACCCCTCGGTCGACGTGATCGTGGTCGTGGGCAAGGGGGAGAAGTTCTTCTGCGCCGGGGCCAACATCAACATGCTCCAGCAGGCGGACCCCACCTGGAAGTACTACTTCTGCCTGCACGCCAACGAGACGCTGCTGCGGCTGGAGCACACGCCCAAGCTGGTGATCGCCGCGCTCAACGGCCACACGGTCGGCGGCGGGCTGGAGATCGCCATGGCGGCCGACCTGCGCATCGCGCGGCGCGGCGCGGGCAAGGTGGGGCTCCCCGAAGTGGCGCTGGGCGTGCTTCCGGGCACGGGCGGCACGCAGCGCCTCACCAAGCTGGTGGGCACGTCGAAGGCGATCCAGCTGATGGTGGAGGGGACCAACTTCGACTTCGAAGAGGCCGAGGCGCTGGGGATCGTGAACAGGGTGATGGACGCCGGCTCGCGCGACGAGTTCCTGGCGCAGGTGCTGGAGTATGCGCGCCAGTTCACGCGTCCCGCCAAGGCCACCTTCGCCGTGGGCAACATCAAGCGCTCCTGCCAGAGCGGCGCCGAGCTCCCGCTGGAGCAGGGCCTCGCCCTGGAGCGCGAGCTGCAGGCGCTCCTCTTCAATTCGCAGGACGCCAAGGAAGGGCTGAACGCGTACGTGCAGAAGCGGGCGGCGCAGTTCACGGGCAAGTAATGACCGCGGGGAACGGGGAATGGGGAACGGTAACGGCCTGGTTCTACCCGTTCCCCGTTCCCCCGCTGTTTCCAGTAACCGAGTCTCAGGCCCATGGCAGACCACATGATGGACATCCGTCCCGGACAGCTCTACATCGGCGGCGAGTGGCGGGCCGCGGAGTCCGGTGACACCTTCGACACCGTCAACCCGTCCACGGCCGAGCCGCTGACGCAGGTGGCCTCGGCGGCGGAGGCGGACGTGGACCGCGCGGTACGCGCCGCACGCGAGGCGTTCGAGAACGGCCCCTGGCCCGGGATGGACGCCCGAGCCCGCGGCCGCATCCTGTACGCCATCGCGGACGGGCTGGAGGCACGCGCGGACGAGCTGGCGCGCATGGAGGCGATGGACAACGGCAAGCCGGTGCGCGAGGCGCGCATGATCGACATCAAGGAGTCGATCGACTGCTTCCGCTACTACGCGGGGTGGGCGGACAAGATCGACGGCGACGTCATCCCCGTCCCCGGGCCGTACCTCAACTACACGCGCCGCGAGCCGATGGGCGTGTGCGGGGCCATCATCCCCTGGAACTACCCGCTGCAGATGGCCGCGTGGAAGGTGGCGCCCGCCCTGGTCTGCGGGAACACGATGGTGCTGAAGCCCGCCGAGCAGACGCCGCTCACCGCGCTGGAGCTGGCGCGCGTCGCGGCGGAGGCTGGGCTCCCGGCGGGCGTGCTGAACGTGCTCACCGGCTTCGGCGAGTCGGCGGGGGCGGCGCTGGTGAGGCACCCGGACGTGGACAAGATCGCCTTCACCGGCTCGACCGAGGTCGGCAAGATCATCCAGCGCGAGGCGGCGGGGTCGCTCAAGCGCGTGTCGCTGGAGCTGGGCGGCAAGAGCCCCAACATCGTCCTGGGCGACGCGGACCTGGATGCCGCGGTCAAGGGCGCGGCGATGGCGATCTTCTACAACGCGGGCCAGGCGTGCACCGCCGGCTCGCGCCTGCTGGTGGAGGAGTCGATCCGCGACGAGTTCGTGGAGAAGCTGCTGAAGCGCGCCGGCGGGATGAAGGCCGGCGACCCGCTCGACCCTAAGACGCGGCTGGGGCCTCTGGTGTCGCAGGAGCAGATGGATCGTGTGCTCGGCTACGTGGAGAAGGGTAAGGCGGAGGGCGCCGAGCTGCTCACGGGAGGCGAGCGGGTGGAGGTCAACGGGATGCGCGGCTACTTCCTGAACCCCACCATCTTCGACCGCGTGACGCCGGAGATGACGATCGCGCGCGAGGAGATCTTTGGCCCGGTGCTCGGCATCACGACCTTCAAGGACATGGACGAGGCGATCCACATCGCCAACTCCAGCATCTACGGCCTGGCCGCCGCCGTCTGGACGCGCGACGTCGGCAAGGCGCACCGCGCCGCGCACCGCCTGCGCGCCGGCACGGTGTGGATCAACACCTACCACAATCTGGACACCGCTTCCCCCTTTGGCGGCTACAAGCAGAGCGGCTACGGCCGTGAGCTGGGGAAGCACGCGCTCGACCTGTATACGCAGGTGAAGAGCGTGTGGGTGAGCCTGGGATAACTGCGAGTGCTGAGTTCCAGGTGCTAAGTGCTGGGACCGCGGTTCCCCAGCACTCAGGACTCAGCACTCAGCACTTAGGACTTTCTCTTCCATGACCGACGCATTCATCCTCGACGCCGTCCGCACCCCCGTAGGGCGCTACGGCGGCTCGCTCGCTTCCGTGCGGCCGGACGACCTCGCGGCGCACGTCATCCGCGCCCTGGTGGAGCGCACCGGGGTGGACGCGGCGCGCATAGACGACGTGATCTTCGGGTGCGCCAACCAGGCGGGCGAGGACAACCGCAACGTCGCGCGCATGGCCGGGCTCCTGGCGGGGTTGCCGGTAACGGTGCCCGGGCAGACGGTGAACCGGCTCTGCGGGTCGGGGCTCCAGGCCGTCCGCTCCGCCGCGCACGCCATCCGCGCCGGCGAGGGGGAGCTGTTCGTGGTCGGGGGCGTGGAGAGCATGACCCGCGCGCCGTGGGTGATGCTCAAGCCGCAGGAAGGCTATGCGCGGGGTGTCCCCGAGATGGCGGACTCGCTCCTGGGGTGGCGCTTCGTGAATCCCAAGATGCCCAGGGAGTGGACGGTGTCGCTGGGCGAGACGGCGGAGATCGTGGCGGAGGAGTTCGGTGTGTCGCGCGCGGACCAGGACGCCTTCGCGCTCGCCAGCCAGCAGCGCGCCGCCGCCGCCATCGCCGCCGCACACTTCGCGGGCGAGATCGTGCCGATCGAGATCCCGCAGCGCAAGGGTCCGCCGAAGCTGGTGGACACCGACGAGCACCCGCGCGCCGACACCACGCTCGAGTCGCTGACCGCCCTGCGCGCCGCCTTCCGCACCGGGCGCGGCACCGTGACGGCGGGGAACGCCTCCGGCCTCAACGACGGCGCCTCCGCCCTCCTGGTGGCCTCCGCCGCCGTGGCGGAGGAGATGGGCGTGAAGCCGATGGCGCGCGTGGTGGCGAGCGACGTGGCCGGGGTGGAGCCGCAGCGCATGGGGATCGGGCCCGTGCCGGCCACCCGCAAGGCGCTCGCCCGCGCGGGGCTGCGCATCGGGGACATCGGGCTGGCGGAGATCAACGAGGCGTTCGCGGCGCAGTCCGTGGCCTGCGTCCGCGAGCTGGGGCTGGACCCGGAGATCGTCAACGTCTCCGGCGGAGCGGTCGCGACGGGCCACCCGCTGGGCTCCTCCGGCGCACGCATTCTCACCACGCTGGTGCACGAGATGAGGCGCCGCGGGGTGCGCTACGGGCTCGCCACCATGTGCATCGGCGTGGGCCAGGGGATCTCGATGATCGTGGAGCGCGCCGAGTGAAGGACACCGTCCTGCTGCGCGTCGACCACGGCGTCGCCTGGATCACCCTCAACCGCCCCGAGCGCCTCAACGCCTTCGCCGGCACGATGCGCGACGACCTGCACGACGCCGTCGCCCGCGCCGCGGAAGATGCGGCGGTGCGCGTCCTCGTCATCACTGGTAACGGCCGCGCGTTCGGCACCGGCGCGGACCTGGCCGTCACCGGCGACCTCCTCGGCCGCGGCGACGCGGAGACGTTCGAAGGGCTGGTGAAGTCGGGGATGCGCGCCGTCCGCCGTATCCGCGCCGTGCGGCAGCCGGTGATCGCGGCGGTGAACGGGCCGGCGGCGGGCGCGGGCGCGTCGCTGGCGCTGGCGTGCGACATCCGCATCGCGTCGGACAAGGCGTCGTTCGGGCTCACCTTCAACCGCATCGGCCTGCACCCGGACTGGGGCGGCAGCTGGTTCCTCCCCCGCCTGGTGGGCGCCGGCCGTGCCGCGGAGCTGATCCTCTCCGCCCGCATGGTCCCCGCGGACGAGGCACTGCGCATCGGCCTCTTTGAGCGCGTCGTCCCCGCGGACCGCTTGGATGAGGAGGTGCGCGCATTCGCGGCGGAGCTCGCGGCCAAGCCGCCGCTGGCCCTCGCCGCCGCCAAGCGCACCATCGCGCGCTCCCTCGACGCCTCGCTGGACGAGATCCTCTCGGCCGAGCGTGACGAGCAGATGGCCTGTTTCCGCTCCGCCGACGCGCGCGAGGGGATCGCCGCCTTCAACGAAAAGCGCACCCCGGTCTTCCGCGGCGAATGACCGCCTTCCCTGCCCTGATGAACTCGACCCGCATCCTCGCTCCCGCGTTACTGATGACGCTCGGTGCCTGCAAGGCGCCCGACGTGCCGCGCTCCCCCGCGCCGTGGATCACGCTGGGCGCCGGCAGCAACGTCGTCACCTCGCTGGACACCTCGCGCATCGTCCTGGAGACGGGCACGCGCGTGGTCTGGATCCGGCAGACGGAGGGCGTCCGCGGGGCGCCCGCTGCCCCCGCGACCTCCACTCGCAAGTCCGAATCGCGCCACCGCGTCAACTGCGGAACGCGCACGGTGAGCGATCTGGAGCCGTCCGGGGCCACGCGGCGGTTCGAGCAGCACCCGTATGGCAATCGGGTCTTCGGCACCGTGTGCAACGCGCTCGGGAACCTCCCCGCGCGCCCGTCCAGGAGCTGACATGAGCGAGCTCTCGAACTCCCGCGTCGGCGTGATCGGCGCCGGCACCATGGGGCACGGGATCGCGCAGGTGTGCGCGTTGGGCGGCTACGACGTGGCGCTCTTCGATCCCATGCCCGGTGCCGTTGACCGCGCCCTCGCCCGTATCGGGGAGAACCTGGACAAGGGCGTGGAGCGCGGCAAAGTCGCCGCCGCCGATGCCGCCGGAGCGCGCGGCCGCCTGCGTGCCGCAGGCACGCTGCGCGACGCGGTGGCCGACGCGGGGCTGATGATCGAGGCCGTCCCCGAGGCGATGGAGCTCAAGGAGCGCATCTTCCACGAGGCGGACGAAGCGGCCCCCGCCGACGCGATCCTGGCGAGCAACACCTCGTCGCTGAGCGTGTCGCGGATCGCGGCGGCCACGGGGCGTCCGGAGCGGGTGGTGGGGCTGCACTTCTTCAACCCCGTCCACGTCATGAAGCTGCTGGTGGTGGTGCGCGGCCGCGCCACGTCACAGGCGTCGGTCAATGCCTCGCTCGCCTTCGCCGGCCGCATCGGCAAGGAGCCGATCGTGGTGACGGACACCCCGGGGTTCGCCTCGTCGCGCCTGGGCGTGGTGCTGGGGCTGGAGGCGATGCGCATGGTGGAGGAAGAGGTCGCGTCGCCGCACGACATCGACCGCGCCATGGAGCTGGGCTACAACCACCCCTTGGGCCCGCTCAAGCTGACCGACGTCGTGGGCCTGGACGTGCGCCTGGGGATCGCCGAGTACCTGCACGGCGAGCTGGGCGGCGAGCAGTACCGCCCGCCGGAGATCCTGCGCCGCATGGTGGCCGAGGGGCGTCTGGGAAAGAAGAGCGGGCGCGGCTTCTACGACTGGGAGGAGAAGTGAAGGAGACCGTTCGCATCGAGCGGGAGGGCGCCGTCGCGGTCCTGACCGTCGACCGCCCCGAGAAGCGCAACGCCCTCAACGCCGCCGTGCGCCGCGAGCTGATCGCCGCTCTGGACGAGCTGCGCGGCGACGCCGAGGTGCGCGTCCTGGTGCTCACGGGCGCGGGGGAGAAGGCGTTCGTGGCCGGCGCCGACATCGGCGAGTTCGCGGAGCGTACGCCGCTGGAGCAGCGCGCCGCGATGACGGGGCGCCGCGTCTTCGACGAGATCGCCGCGTATCCGAAGCCGGTGATCGCCATGATCCACGGCTTGGCGCTGGGCGGCGGGTGCGAGCTGGCGCTGGCCTGCGACCTCCGCATCGCCGCCGACACCGCGAAGCTGGGCCAGCCCGAGATCAACCTGGGGATCATCCCCGGCGGCGGCGGCACGCAGCGCCTGCCGCGCGTCGTGGGCACCGGCCAGGCCATGCGCCTCGTCCTCACCGGCGAGATCATCGATGCCGCCGAAGCGCTGCGCATCGGCCTGGTGGACCTGTTGCACCCCGCCGCGGAGCTCCGCGCCCGCACGCTGGAGCTGGCGCGCACGATGGCCGCGAAGTCCCCCGTGGCGCTGCAGATGGCCAAATCCGCCGTTCGCGCCGCCGCCGAGATGCCGCTGGCCGCCGGCCTCGCCTACGAGACGGAGCTCTTCGCCACCTGCTTCGCCAGCGAGGACAAACGAGAGGGGGTGGCCGCGTTCCTGGAGAAGCGCCCGGCCGAGTTCCGCGGCAGCTAGGAGGCCGCCGAACTGCGACACTCGCTCCGAAACCGCCACCCCTCGCAACTCTGACGATCCCGGGGACACCGCCGTTCGGCCGCGCAGCGAGGGGCGCCCGTACGCCACGGAGACGTGCGCCGCGCCCGCGCGCAGGCTCACGGAGTCGCGCGGGGAAAGCTGCCCGATTCCGCACGGCTCATTCGGCTCACGGACCCTTTTGCAGCGCCCGGCCCACGCGCTCGCCGGCTTCGCGCAGGCGGTCCTCGCCGGCAATGAGGGCGAAGCGGACGTGGCCCTCGCCCTCCGGCCCGAAGCCAAGGCCGGGCGAGACCACCACCCCCGCCTCGCGCAGGAGGAAGCGCGCGAACTCGATGGACCCCATCTCCACGAAAGGGCCGGGCATCGGCGCCCACACGAACATCGTGGCCTGCGGGGGCGGCACCGGCCAGCCGCTGGCGTTGAGCGCGCCGATCAGCGCCTCGGCGCGGCGGCGGTAGGTGTCGCGAAGCTCCGAGACGCACTCCTGCTGCGAGCGGAGCGCGTGCGCCGCGGCGATCTGGATCGGCTGGAAGATCCCGTAGTCCAGGTAGCTCTTGATCTTGGTGAGCGCGCTCACCATCGCCCGGTTCCCCACGCAGAAGCCGACGCGCCACCCCGCCATCCCGTACGACTTGGACATCGAAAAGAACTCCACCGCGATCTCCTTCGCCCCCGGCACCTGCAGGATGCTCGGGGGGTTCCCGGTGAAGGAGAAGTCCGCGTAGGCGAAGTCGTGGACCAGGAGGAGCCGCTCCCGCCGGCACACCTCCACCGCGCGCTCGAAGAAGGCCGGATCGCCCGAGAGCGTGGTGGGGTTGTTGGGAAAGGAGAGGAGGAGCGCCTTGGGACGGGGCCAGGTGGAGGCGCAGGCCTGCTCCACGGCGGCCAGGAGCGCCTCGCCTTCCACCTTCCCCTCGTCGTCGCCCACCAGCGGGATGCTGTGCACGCGGCCGCCCGCGAAGACGACGGAGTAGCTGTGGATCGGGTACGCGGGCGAGGGGACGATCACCGTGTCCCCCGCCTCCAGGACGGCGAGCATCAGGTGCGCGATCCCCTCCTTGGCGCCGATGGTGACCACCACCTCGGACTCGGAATCCAGCTCGACGCCGTAGCGGCGGGCGTAGTGCTCGGCCATGGCGTCGCGCAGGCCGTAGATGCCGCGCGAGGCGCTGTAGCGGTGGTGCTTGTGGTCGGCCGCGTGCGCCACCAGCTCGTCCACGATGTGTGCCGGCGTGCCGATGTCGGGATTCCCCATCCCCAGGTCGATCACGTCCTCGCCGGCGGCGACGCGCTCCATCTTCTCCGCGTTGATCTGCGAGAAGACGTACGCGGGAAGGCTTCCGAGCCGCGGGAACTCCGCCGCGCTCTGTGGCGGCCAGGCGGGTGCGTGTGTGCTCATCGATGCTCCGTAGCGGGACAGGTGCGTGGAGCGACGTTGGGATGCAGGAGCCGGGCCCGCCCACAAAGGAGGAAAAGCCTCACACACAGGACACAGAGGGAACTGCACGCCGCAGAGAAAACCTTTTCTGCTGTTCCCCTCTGTGGCTCTGTGTCTCTGTGTGAGGCCCCTGTTTCGGATCTCGAATGGAAACAAAAGCAGAGGGGCCCGGACCTGCCGAGCCCCTCCTTCGTGCCGTGCTGAAGCGAGGTTACTTCGTGAACTCCGTCACGTCGCGGATCTCGACGGGGGCGACGTTCACGGCGCGGAGACCCGCCTCCACCTGCGAGCGGTCGCCGACGACGACGATCACGGCGTTGCCCGGACGGACGTACTGGTTGGCCACGCGGCGCACGTCGTCGGCCGTGACGGCCATGATGCGCTGCACGTAGGTGCTCAGGAACGACGGCTCGATCCCGTAGGTCACCAGGCCGGCGAGCTGGCCGGACACCTGCGGGTTGGTCTCCACCGTCTGCGGAAAGCCGAGCGCCAGGTACCGCTTCGCCTTGTCCAGCTCCTCGGCGCTCACCGCCTCGGCGCGGATGCGGCCCAGCTCGCGCATGAACTCCACCACCGCGCTGTCCGTCTTGGCCGTCACCACCGCCGCCTGCGCGGTGAAGGGGCCGGCCGCCTGGCGCATCTGGTAGCCGGAGCGCGCGCCGTACGACCAGCCCTTCACCTCGCGCAGGTTGGTGTTGAGGCGGCTGGTGAAGGAGCCGCCCACGATGGTGTTCAGCACCTGGAGCGCATAGTAGTCCGGGCTGTTGCGCGCCACGCCGGGGTGGCCGATGCGGATCTCGGACTGCGCCGCGCCGGGCTTGTCCACCAGGTACACCACCGAACGCGCGATGGTGGGCGCCGCCAGCGCCGCCGCCGGAGCCCGCGACGTCGGACCCGGCGCGCGCCATCCACCGAACGCGCTCTGTACCACGGGCTGCATGGCGGTGGGGTCCACGTCGCCCACCAGGATCAGCGTGGAGTTCTCTGGGCGGTAGCGCCCGCCGTGGAAGCCCTGCACCCGCGCCCGGTCCAGCCGGCGCGTGGCCTCGGTGGTGGCGAAGCGGCCGTACGGGTGCTGCGGCCCGTACACCAGCGCCGGGAACGCGTTGTTGGCGATGGCGCCCGCCTCGTCGCGGCTGCGCGAGAGGGCCACCAGCCGCTCCTCGCGCAGCCGGCCCACCTCGCGCTCCGGGAAGTCGGGGCCGGCGACGATGTCCGCCATCAGCCGCAGCGCCTGCGGGAAGTTGTTGCGCAGGGCGTACAGGTTCACCTGCGTCGCGTCCCATGCGGACGACGCGCTCAGACGGGCGCCGAGCGTCTCCAGCGCGTCGGCAAGCTGCAGGGCGCTGCGGCCGGCGGCGCCCTCGTCCAGCATCGAGGCGGTGAAGGAGGCGAGCCCGGGGAGGTCCGCCGGGTCGTCCGTGTTGCCGGCGCCGCGCACCACCAGGGTGGCGTTGACGGCCGGCACTTCGGTGCGGCGCACGTACATCACGGTGAGCCCGTTGGCCAGCTTGCGCACCACGGGCGACGGCGGCGTGACCGGAGCCACGGGCCCGGGGCGCGGCGGCGTGGTGGGGAACGGCGTCTGCGCCGCGGCGGGAAGGGCGGCTACGAGCGCGGCGCCCGCCACCACGAGAGCTGCGGTGCGTCTCATCAGTCGGTCTCCTTGGCGGCAAGCTCCGTCTTCCCCGTGGGGACGAAGCTGATCACGACCCGGTTCTTCCCCGTGAGGTACTGCCGCGTCACGCGCTGCACGTCGGCCGGGGTCACGGCGCGGTAGCGGGCGAGGTCGCGCCCCACGTAGCCCGGATCGCCGAAGTAGTACTGGTAGCTGTTGAGCTGGTCCGCCTTCCCCGCCACCGTCTCCAGCGACGACACGAAGCCGGTGACGATCTGGTTCACCACGCGCTGCACCTCGTCGGCCGAGGGAGGGGCCTGCGCCAGGCGGCCGACTTCCTCCGTCACCGCGGCTTCCATCGAGTCCAGCTGCGTCCCCTGCTTCCCGCGGACGGTCACCCAGAAGTCGCCGGAGAGGAGGTTGGCGTTGTTGAACGAGCTGGTCTGCGACGCCACCTGCTGGTCGTACACCAGGCGCTTGTACAGGCGGGCGCTCTTGCCGTCGGTCAGCAGCGCGGCGGCGACGTCGAGCGCCGCTTCGTCCGCGTGGCCGCGTGGCACGCCGCGCCAGATGACGCTCACCTGCGGCAGCGTGACGCGGTCTTCCCTGGTGATGTAGCGGGTCGCGGCGATCTGCGGCACCGGAATGCGCGGGCGCTCCACCGCCGGGCCGCGCGGAATCCCGCCGAAGAGCCGCTCCACCATCGGGCGGATCTGCGCCGTGTTCACGTCGCCCGCGATGGTGAGGGTGGCGTTGTTGGGCGCGTAGTACATGCGAAAGAACTCGGAGACGTCTTCCACCGACGCGGAGTCCAGGTCGGCCATCGAGCCGATGGTGGACCACGAGTACGGGTGCCCGGCCGGGTACAGCGCGGCGGCGGCCGTCTCCCACAGCAGGCCGTACGGCTGGTTCTCGTACGACTGGCGGCGCTCGTTCTTCACCACGTCGCGCTGCCCGGTGAGCTTCTGCGTGTTGAACGCGTCCAGCAGACCGCCCATCCGGTCGGCCTCCAGCCAGAGCGCCAGCTCCACGGCGTTGGAGGGGACGATCTCGTAGTAGTTGGTGCGGTCCGTGTTGGTGCTGCCGTTGTTCTGCCCGCCCGCCGCTTCCAGCAAGTTGTCGAAGTCGCCTTCCTTGACGTTGCGGCTCCCTTCGAACATCACGTGCTCGAAGAGGTGGGCGAACCCGGTGCGGCCCGGCTTCTCGTAGCCCGATCCCACGTGGTACCACACGTTTACGGCCGCCACCGGGGTGGAGTGGTCTTCCGCCACGATCACCCGCAGCCCGTTGGGGAGCGTAAAGGTGGTGTGGGGGATGCTGACTTCCTGCGCCATGGCGGGGGCCGCGGCCAGGCTCATCAGGAGCGCGAGGCGTTTCATCGAGCTGCCCTTCTGCTGGATGGGAGGTGCGAAAGGGTGTGCCTGTGGAGCATACTCCGGCGCCGGGCGCGGCGCCAGACGGTGCTTCAACACCGGGCGTCCGGCGCGGGTTCCAACTGCTGGCCTCACGCGGAGGCGCGGAGGCGCGGAGAACTGCAACTGCTGGCGCACCCAGAGACACAGAGCCACAGAGAGGGAACGGCGGAAGGGCTCTGTGGCTCCCTGGTCGCGGCTTTTAACGCGGAGTTCGCACGTGGAGGATGGGCTTCAGGGGTGTGAGCGATGCTCAGTGGAAACAAACGGGACTTGCGCAAAGGCGCGCGAGGGGTGATTAGTAAGGGGACCACAAATATTTCCGGGGCGGCGTGCGGGAGGGCTCTCTTCCCGCGCCACCCGCCGCGCACGCTTACCCGCGTGGAGGTCTGATGCCGTTCATCACCCACGGTCCCGTTCTGCGGACCCTGCCCCCGGATCAGATCGTCCTCTTCCTCGTCGCCCTCGCCGTGGTGGTGGCGGTCGGCACCGGCCTGGCGTACGCGCGCTGCCGCCGCCAGCAGTGCGAGTTCGACCGCATCCTGCGAGGCGTGCTGCGGGCGCGGGTAGGGCGTTACAGGCGACGGCAATCCGTTACGTAACGCGAGTAGAAAGCGAAACGAGGCACGGAGAACGAGCGTTCTCCGTGCCTCGTTTGGCTTTCTACTCATTTCACACAGACGCACCGAGGGAATGGCAAGGCACAGAAGAACTCCTTCACTTCTCTTCTCTCGGTACCCTCTGTGTTTCTGTGTGAGGCTGCTGCTGCAGACTCTGCTCACCCGGTGATCTTCGCGGATCACGTCACGCGATTGCCCCCGGAGGATTCGAACCTCCACTAACGGTTCCAAAGACCGCTGTGCTGCCATTACACCAGGGGGCATCGGCTTCCGCGTGAAAGCTAGGCCGTCTCCGGACCGGGGTCAACCCGCGGGGTGGGCATCGAAGTGAGGGTGTCCGCGTCCCAGCACGCCAGCCCCAGCGCCTCCACCCGCCCGCGCGCGGCGTCGCGGGCGTCATCGGTGTCGAAGATGCCGAAGACGGAGCCGCCGCTCCCGGCTAGGAGCGCGATCCGGGCGCCCGCGTCGCGCATCGCGGCGAGGGCGTCGTGCAGCACTGGGATGCGCTCCGCCACCACCTCGCTGAAGTCGTTCATCGCCAGCCGCTCCACCGCGCCCCAGTTCGCGAGGCCGCCGGCGTCCAGGGCGAAGGCGCGGGGTGGCGGGGCGGGACCGCGGCGCTTGGCGATGGCGGCGAAGGCGTCCGGCGTGGGCACGGCGGCGCCGGGGTGCGCCACCAGCACGGGGCGCTCGGGGAGCGGGGGGAGGGTCAGGAGGCGCTCTCCCCTTCCCCACCCGAGTGCCAGGGGGAAGCCGCAGAGGAAGAACGGCACGTCGCTCCCCAGTTCGATCGCCATGCGCAGGAGCGCGGCGCGGTCGAACGACTCGCCGCGGAGTGTGTTGAGGGCGCGCAGGGTGGCCGCCGCATCGGAGCTTCCGCCGCCCAGCCCCGCGGCGGACGGGATGCGCTTCACCATGTGGATGGCGACAGCGGGCCCTTCCCCGAGCTCCTCGTGGAAGAGGTGCGCGGCGCGGACCGCCAGGTTGCGCTCGGGCGGGCCGGTTTCGACGGCGCCCTCCACCGTCAGCGCGACCCCGGAGTCCCCGCGGCGCACCGTCAGCAGGTCGGCAAGCGAGATGGCGCAGAAGAGCGACTCCAGCGAGTGGTAGCCGCTCGCCTCGCGGGCCAGGATCGCGAGGCGGAGGTTGACCTTGGCCGGCGCTTCGACGGAGACCGCGTCAGGCACGCCCCAGCTCCGGCTTCGGCGGCGCGATCTCGGGATCGGCCTCGACCTCGGCCTCCACGCGCTCCGCGCTCCCGCGCAGCTCGCTCCAGCTCAGCTTCAGCTTGGCGATGTAGTACAGCCCCACCGCCGTCACGCTCAGCCATCCGCCCACGTGGAAGGAGAGCGCGAACGCCACCGAGCGCGACTCGTCCACCTCCCACAGCGCGAGGCCGTACTTGCTGGCCAGCTCGAACGGCCCCCAGAAGCCCGGCGCGGAGGGGAGCGCGACGGCGATGCTGACGAACGACTGGAGGAAGAGCGCCCCCGCGAATCCCGGCTCGTCGATTCCGAACGCCATGAAGGCGAAGTAGTAGGAGATCCCCAGGAAGAGCCACTGGAAGACCACCCACGCCAGCGACTGCGCCAGCAGCGAAGGATCGCGGAGCGCGCCGAGGCCGCTCACGAATGCGTGCAGCGCATCGAGCACGTGGCGCCGGATGCCGGCCGGCAGGATGCGCGCGGCGATCACATCCGCGACCCCGAGGCTGCGCTGCGGGAAGGCGGCGAGCACGATGAGCCCCGTCCCCAGCACCGCCGCGATCACCGCCACGCCGCGCGCCGCGCGCTGCGCCAGCGCCACCCCCTCCGAGTTCCCCGGGAAGCCTTCGAAGGCGATTACGCCGAAGAGGAGAACGATGCACACGATGGCGTCCAGCACGCGCTCCACCACCAGCGTGCCGAAGACGCTGCCGACCTTGACCCGCCCGACACGCGCGCACACCAGCGCCCGCGCGAACTCACCGACGCGGGCGGGGAGGAGGTTGTTGAGCGCGAACCCCGCGGCCGTCCCCGCAATGCGCGGCTCGAAGGGAAAGTCCGGGCGGATAGGTGCCAGGAGCGCCTTCCAGCGCATGGCGCGCACGTGCAGGCCGAGCGTGGACACCACGATCGCGGCCAGGAGAAGCGGGAGGTTGGCGCGGCGCACGTGCCCCCACACTTCGCCCCACTCCACCTCGTGCAGCGCCAGCCAAAGAAAAAAGGCGGTCGCCGCCACCCCGACGATCACCCTGGCATAAGATTTCATCCCGATCCCGTGATCTAACGAAAAACAGCTGGCCTCACACAGAGCCACAGAGCCACAGAGCCACAGAGAGAACAGCGAAGAAGGTTTCTCTGTGGCTTTCGGTTCCCTCTGTGCTCTCGGTGTGATGCCGTTGCTGTTGTTACACCGGGCTTTCGCCGATTCCGACTTCCAAGAGACCGAACAGCTCGTCCAGCACATCGCCCAGCGGCGTACCGGCGGGGCCGGCGAGCGCGATCGCCCGTGTGCGCAACGCCAGCGCCGCCCGCAACGCATCCTCGGGCGAGTAGAGCAGCGACTCGATGGGCACGACGCCCGGCTCTTCCTCCGGCTCCGCGGGCGAGCCGCCGGGGAGCGCGGTGCGCAGGCTGCGCAGGGCGGCACGCGCCTCCTCCACCGAGGTCGCGGCGCGCAGGGCGGCCGATGCGGCGTGCGCCGCGCCCGCGATGGCGTTCATGGCGTAGGTCCCCGCCAGCTCGGCCACGCTGGAGGCGAGGGAGGCGAGCTGCCGCGCCACGCGGCCGAAGCGGCGGCGGGCCTGCGGGGCGCCCGCGATCAAAGCTTCCGCGCGGTCCAGGAACCCGGTCGCCTCCATGCGGAGGAAGGCTTCCACGTCGTCCTGGATCCCGTTCCCCTCGGCGTCCACAACGGGGGCGGTGGGGGAGGAGACGATGTGCGGCCCCGCGTCCTCGAAGAAGAGCCGGCTGATGGGGATGACGCCGGCGTCGCTCTCGTCCTCGGCACCTTCGGCGCGATCGCGGATCTCGCGGAAGCGGTCCAGCTCCAGCATGGTGTCCAGCGCCGCGCCGGCGCCCAGCAGGTCGGTGGCGGCGCGCAGGGCGTCGCGAGCGGCGGTCAGGAGCTCCTGCGCCTCGCCGCCCAGGGGGGTGGTGCGGGTAAAGGCGTCCGCGGCGGTGTCCTCGATCCCCTCCAGCACCTCCAGCACGGGCGCCAGCGCACTCATTCCGGCCACCCCGCGCACGGGCCGCATGCGGCGCAGGACCGAGCGGAGCGGCTCGCGGCCCGTGGGCGCCGCCGCCAGCTCGACGAGGGCGCGGTCCATCTCGTCCACTACGCCGCCGATCTCGCGCCGCACGAACTCCAGCATCTGCCCGGCGGGGGGCGCGCCGTCATCGGCGCGGTGATGGGCGCCGGTCCCCTCCCAGCGCGCCTCCGCGGCGGCGGCCAGCGCCTCGTCGCCGGGTCCGCCGTCCGCGTACGAGGTCACGAGCCGGCGCAGGTCCGCGGCGGTGGCTTTCGTCCGCTCGCTCATCGCGCCGTCCCACGCCAGCGAGCCGTCGCGGACGGAGCGCGCCGCGTCCTCCAGCCGCTCGGCCACGCGCGCCACGCCCTCCGCGCCGGCGATCTGCGCGCTCCCGCGCACCCCGCGCGCCAGGCGGAAGAGCCGGTCGGCGTCGGGCGTGTCGGAGGCGGCGAGGAGGGTGTCGAGCTCGTCCAGGAAGTCGCCCGCTTCCCGGGCGAAGTACTCGCTCAGCGGCTGGGACATGGGATGGGGCCGGTGTAGGAGAAGTCGGTCACGTGCGCGCGCGGCGGAGGATCTCGGCCATCTCGCGCGTGGTGCGCTCGCTCCCCCCCAGCACCGCGCGCGACACGATGGAGTGTCCGATGTTCAGCTCTTCGATCTCTGCGATGGCGGCGACGGGCGTCACGTTCTCGTAGGTGAGCCCGTGCCCGGCGTGCACCGCCAGCCCGGCCGCGCGGGCCAGCGCCGCCGCGTTCGTCAGCCGCGCGAGCTGCTGGGCGCGCTCGGCGCCGCGAGCGTTGGCGTACTCGCCCGTGTGCAGCTCCACCGCTTGCGCGCCCAGCTCCGCGCTGAATCGGACGGAGTCCTCGTCGGGGTCGATGAAGAGCGAGGTGCGGGAGCCCACGCCGCGCAGCCGCTGGAGAGCGGCGCCGATCTCGCGGCGCGCCTCCTCCGTCCCCAGCGAGAGCCCGCCCTCGGTGGTCACCTCCTGGCGCCGTTCGGGGACGAGGGTGATCTGCATCGGCCGCCACTCTTCCGCCAGCGCGAGCACGTCCGAGGTCGCGGCGAGCTCCAGGTTCACGCCCGTGCGCGCGGTCTCCAGCAGCAGCCGGACGTCGCGGTCCTGGATGTGGCGCCGGTCCTCGCGCAGGTGCACGGTGATGCCGTCCGCGCCGCCCAGCTCGCACAGGACCGCGGCGCGTACCGGGTCCGGCTCGTCGGTGCCGCGCGCCTGGCGGACGGTGGCGATGTGATCGACGTTGACGTACAGCCTCATGCCCGGGGGGTGCGTTAGTGCGGGAGTAGTGCTGATGCCTAGTGCCTAGTGCTAAGTCCTAGGTGCCAGGTTGATCGGCGCCGTTCAGCAGCGTCCCGACGCGGGCGGCGGACTCGGCCGGCAGGCCGGCGTCCCGCGCGAGCGCCAGGGCCTCGCGGGCGAGGAGGGAATATAGCGGCCGGTCCGCCCGGGACAACCGCGCCAGGTGCAGCCGCACGGTCTCCGCGTCGCCGCGTGCGACGGGGCCGGTGAGCGCGGCGGACGGGCCGCGTGCCGCCACGTTCTCGACCGCCCCACCAGCGAGCGCTGCGAGCGCGGTCCGCGCCTCCTCGGGCGGCACTCCGGCCTCCGCCATCAGCCGCTCCGCTACGCCCAGGAGCACCACTGCGTAGTTGGCGGCGAAGACCGCCGCCGCATGGTACAGCGGCTTGCCTTCCGGGGGCACGATCAGCACGCGCCCGCCGCACCCACGCACGATGCGCTCGGCCAGAGCACGCGCCTCGCCCTCTCCCTCCACGCCAAAGGTGGCGCCGCGCAGGCGGTCCGCTCCCGACACCGGATCGGCGATGGCCGCCAGGGCGTGCATCCCGCCGACGGGGTGCCCGCGCGCGGCCAGCGGCGCCAGCGCATCCCCCGAGAGTGCGCCGCTCGCGTGCAGCACGGGGATGGCCGGCGCTAACGGAAGCCCCGCCAGCGCCTCCGCGACGGCCGGGACGGCCGCATCGGGGACTGCCAACACGATCCCGGAGACATCCCCAGGCGGCACCTCCAGCCCGGCGCGGTACAACACAGGGGACGGATCGCCCTCGAACAGCGGGTGCGGCGGCGGATCGGCGCGGCCCCCCGAGTAGGCCAGCGACGCAAAGGCGCCGGAACGGTGTAGAGCGAGCCCGAGGGCCAGCCCCAACCGTCCGGCACCGACAATCCAGAGCCGTTCTGCGCTCAACCGTCTCCGTACACGCGCACGCCGCGGCTGCGCAGCCGCCCCAGCGCGGCCACGGGCACGCGGGCGCGAAGGCGGACCTCGGTGCCCTTGTCTTCTCGTTCCAGCACCTCGCCCTCTCGATATACCTCGGCCAGGAGGCCGCCCTGCGACGATGGGAGGGTGAGCCACACGTCCGGACGCAGCTTCTTCACCTCGTCGTTGAGGAGCTTGGACAGCGGCTCCAGCTTCCCTTCCTCGACCGTCGAGACGAAGATGGCCGGCGGCTCGTCGGGGCCCTGCACGCGCGCCCGCAGCCCTTCCTCCTCGTCGTGCGTCAGCCGGTCCACCTTGTTGAAGACCAGCACCGTCGGGTGGTCGGCCAGGCCCAGGCTCGCGAGCACCTCTTCCACCACCATGCGCTGCTCCTCCCAGGCGTGATGCGACGAGTCGATGACGTGCAGCAGGACGTCGGACTCGCGCGCCTCCTCCAGCGTGGCGCGGAACGACGCGACCAGATGGTGCGGGAGCTTGCGGATGAAGCCGACCGTGTCCGTCACGAGCGCGACGGCGCCTTCGCCCGCGTCCACCGTGCGCGTGGTGGGGTCGAGCGTGGCGAAGAGGCGGTCCTCCACGAATACCTCCGTCCCCGACAGCTTACGCAGGATGGACGACTTGCCGGCGTTGGTGTAGCCGACCAGCGCCGCGCGGAGCTGCCCCGTGCGCCCCTTGCGCTGCGTGGCGCGCGTGCGGGCCACGCGCTCCAGCTCGTCCTTGAGGCGGACGATGCGGTGGTCGATCATCCGGCGGTCCGTCTCGAGCTGCGTTTCGCCGGGGCCGCGCATGCCGACGCCGCCGCGCACGCGCGAAAGGTGGCTCCACATCCGCGTCAGGCGGGGGCGCAGGTACTGGAGCTGCGCGAGCTCCACCTGGGCGCGCGCTTCGGCGCTGCGGGCCCGCGTGGCGAAGATGTCCAGGATCAGCTCCGCACGGTCCATGAGCCGCGTCCCCACCAGCTTCTCCAGGTTGCGCCCCTGCGCTGGCGAGAGCTCGTCGTCGAAGATGATCAGTGTGGCGCCCTCGGCCTCCACCTGCATCTTGAGCTCCTCCGCCTTCCCCTCGCCGATGTAGAACTTGGGGTGCGGCGAGTCCAGCCGCTGCACCAGCGAGCCGACTACCTCCACCCCGGCCGTGTCCGATAGGCGCTCCAGCTCCTCCAGGTGCTCCTCGGTGGTCTGCGCGCTCTCCGCCTTCGATGGCGCCCCCACGAGGATCGCCCGCTCCCGCGGGACTGCCAGCTCGATCAGCTTGTTAGAGATGGTTGCGTCTCCGTGTGTGTCTTTGGCAGCGTCAGCCGAAGTGCCTCACCCGCCGCATACCGCGCGCCGCGCCGTGAATAGCGGCGGCGGACATCACTCCACGCGGGCCACGGGAGCGGCGTCCTCCATCAGCATCGAGATGACCTCGTCGATGGTCCGGCGAAGCTCCTCGACCGTTTCACCCTGCGCGTGCGCTCCGGCGAATCCCGGGATGTGGCCGACGTACAGGCCGGTCAACGCACAGCGCTCGATCACCAGATCAGAAGTATCCATCGCTCTAAGGCTCCTGTTCACGCGAACATCAGCCTGCGGCCCTTCGGCTCCGGGATCGGGTCGCCGAACTCCTTTGCGGTGTCGAGCCACAGGTCTATGGCTTCCTCCGCGTTCCTCAGCGCCTCAGCCCGCGTGCCGCCGTGCGCCATGCACCCCGCCAGTTCCGGCACCTCCGCCACGAACGCCGCGTCTTCGGCGCTCCAGTAGATGATGACTTCATACCAGCTCGTCATCCTTCACCCCCGAGTTTGTGCCGCAGGATCGCGGTGCGCACCTGTCGCGGCTTCGCGTCCTCGCCATCCCTTTGCAAGGTGATTCGCTCCTCGACTCCCGCCCGCCGGAAGATGTGATGGCTCCCACGCGTGCGCTCCTCGAATTCAAGGTGCAGCAGGATCGAGCGCAGATCCTCGAACGCAAAATTCGCATCGGAGATCCCGCGAAGGAGCTGGAAGATCAGCTTCTCGAATCGGCTCACGATCGCTGGAATGCGAGTCGAAGAGTTTGCGGCACGTGTTCGCCGTGCGCGACCCGGTCGGCGACTACGGCACGGGCGAGATCCTCCACTGCTGCCACGGCTTCGTCCCGCGGTTCGCCGTACGCCATCACCCCGGGAAGCGCCGAGACGATCGCGAGCCAGCGTTCGTCGGTTTCTCGCTCGATCTCGATTGGAAATTCCATCGCCGCCTCCCGTGGTATCTACGCACTGCGGAAAGGATGCCGTGGTGCAGACGCGTGGGGAGCCGTGGCGTGCGCTACACTCCCGCCAGCTCCTCACCCATCCGCTCCCACGACTCGTAGGCGGCGGCGAGGCTGGACCGGCCGGTGCCAAGCTCGGCGGTGAGCTTGCGGGCGCGCTCGGGGTCGCTGCCGGAGGCGTAGAGCGAGGGGTCGGCGAGGGCGGCTTCGATCTCGGCGATGCGCGTCTCCAGCTTGGCGATGTCGGCTTCGAGGCGCTGCATTTCGCGCTCGCGGCGGCGCTGCTCGTTCTTGGAGAGGCCGGTCGGGGCGCGGGCGGGCGAGGAGGAGGAGGCGGATGCGGCGGACCGGACGGCCGGGGCGGCATCGGCGCGGCGCTTCACGTGCTCGGTCCAATCGTCGTAGCCGCCCGCAAAGTCCTCGATGCGGTCCCCGTGGAAGCCCCACACGCGCGTCGCCGTGGCGGAGAGGAAGGCGCGGTCGTGGGAGATCAGAATCACGGTGCCGTCGAAGTCCTCGAGCGACTCCTCCAGCGCTTCACGGCTTTCGAGGTCCAGGTGGTTCGTGGGCTCGTCCAGCAGGAGGAGGTTGGCGCGCTCCAGGGTGATCTTGGCGAGCGCGACGCGGGCCTGCTCGCCGCCCGAGAGGTCGCCCACGCGCGACTCTGCGTCGTCGCCGCTGAAGAGGAAGCGGCCCAGGTGGCTGCGCAGCTCCTGCGTGGTGATGCGCGGCGCGACGAGGGCCACCTCTTCGCGAATCTTGTGATCGGGGTTCAGGTGGGTGAAGTCCTGGCGGTAGTATCCGGTGCGCACCCCCGCGCCCAGCACCACCGAGCCGCGCGCGGGCTGCGCGACGCCGGCCAGCACTCGCATCAGCGTCGACTTGCCGCACCCGTTCGGGCCGATGACGGCGATGCGCTCCGTCCGCGACACCTCGCCGGAGAAGGGGGCGAAGAGGACGCGGTCGCCGTACGCGCACTGCACGCCGTCCATCCGCATCACCGTGCCGCCGCTGCGCGAGGTCTCGCCGAAGCTGAGGGCCATCGCGCGCTCGTCGCCGGAGACGGCGGCGACGCGGTCCATGCGGGAGAGGAGAGTGCGGCGGCTCTTGGCCTGCTTCGTCTTCTGCCCGGCCAGGTTGCGGCGGATGAAGTCCTCGGTGCGGGCGATCTGCGCCTGCTGCCGCTCGAACTGCTTCTGCTGCACCATCCGCCGCTCCTCGCGCTGCGTGAGGAAGGCGTCGAAGTTGCCGGTGTAGGCGTACGCCGTCCCCTCTTCCAGGTGGAGGATGTGGTCTGCCAGCCGCTCCAGGAAGACGCGGTCGTGCGAGACGACGAGCACGGTGCCCGGGTAGGCGCGCAGGTACTCCTCCAGCCACTCGGTGGAGCGCAGGTCCAGGTGGTTGGTGGGCTCATCCAGAAGGAGGACCTCCGGTTCGGCGAGGAGGGTCTGCACCAGGCGCAGCCGCCCCAGCTCGCCGCCGCTCAGCGCGCGGACGGGCTTGGGCCACGTGTCCTGCGGAAAGCCGACGCCCTCCAGCGTGGCGTCGGCGCGGGCGCGCATCTCGTAGCCGCCGCGGCGCCTGAACTCGTCCATGTGGCGGTCGTACGACTGGAGGAGCCGGTCGGCTTCGGGGGATCCCGCAGGGAGCCCGGCGAGGCGCTCCATGTCGTCGTGGAGGCGGCGCTCCATGGCCACGAGATCGGCGAAGGGAGCCATCGCCGCTTCGTGGATGGTGGCGTCGCTCTGCTCGCCGCGGTTCTGACGCATCAGGGTGAAGCGCAGCCCCGGGTGGCGCCAGATCTCGCCCTCGGTCGCCTCGTCGTCGCCGGTCATCATGCGGAACAGGGTGGTCTTCCCCACCCCGTTCCGCCCGACGACCCCCCAGCGCTCGCCCTGCGCAACGGTGAACGAGACGTTGCGCAGCACCCATCGGTCGCCGAACTGCTTCCCCGCGTCCTGCAGCCGCACCAGCGTCATCGCACGCCGCCGGACAGTGTAAAGGTGCCCGTCTTACGGAACGGCACCTGCCGTCCGCCAAGCGAGGTGCGCACGTTCACGTTCCCCACCGCGCGGTACTGAAAGCTTCCCTGCCGCAGGAGCTGCTGCCCCGCCGAGCCGAGCTGCGCGAAGGTGAACGCCACGGGGATCTGCACCGTCTCCGTGTCGTTGGGGCCGATGTTGAAGCGCTCGGTGTGCGTCCCCTGCGCGAAGCGGGTCCACGCGCTGTCGCCCTGCGCGGCGG
This sequence comes from Longimicrobium sp., assembly GCA_030446945.1. Lineage (GTDB taxonomy): Bacteria > Gemmatimonadota > Gemmatimonadetes > Longimicrobiales > Longimicrobiaceae > Longimicrobium. The sequence goes on from JAUJMI010000003.1 coordinate 27,862, forward strand.
CGTTGCGCAGGAAGATCTCGTAGGTGAGGTCCTCCGCGCGGAAGCCGACAGGGTTGGGGTTCTCGATGCGCAGGTTGACCAGCACGGTCCCGCCGGACAGGCCGAGCCCGGCCAGCTGCATCCCTTCGAGCTCCACCCGCGGCTGGCGGAAGCCCGCCGTGCAGGCGGAAAGCGCCACCAGGAGCACGAGCGCGAGCGATGTCCACACGGTACGAATCTTCATATCCTCTCCTATTTCATCGATGTAGGCGGCCCGTGCGGCCGCTCTCAGCCATGCAGCGAAGGTGCCCGCCGCCACGCATTCCACTCCTCATCCTCCAGCGCGGTCACCGGTTTGCCGCCGTGGAGCAGTAGCCCGCGCCCGCACCACTCCGCCACGAACTCCAGGTCATGGCTGGAGACGAGGACGGCCGCTCCGGCGCGGCGGCGCGCATCCAGCTCCCCGATCAGCCGCTCCGCCGAGGTGCGGTCGAGGCCGTTGAGCGCCTCGTCGAGCAGGAGGACGCGTGGGCCGTGGAGGAGTGCGGCGGCGATCGCCGTCTTGCGCCCCATCCCCTGCGACAGCTCGCGGCAGAGCGTCCCTTCGGCGCCCGCCAGGCCGAGCAGCTCCAGGAGCCGCGCCGTTTCCGCCTCGGCATCGCCCATCCCCCGTGCGGCGGCGACGAAGCGGAGCATCTCGGCCACCGTCAGCTCGCCGTACAGGAACGGGTGCTCGGGGACCACGCCCATACACCGCGCCGCGCGCACGGGGTCCGAGAACGGGTCCGCGCCGCAGATGCGTACGCTCCCGCCGTCGGGGAGCCGGTCGCCGGTGAGGCAGCCGAGGAGGGTGCTCTTCCCCGCCCCGTTCGCGCCCAGCAGCGCCACCGCCTCCCCCGGCCGCAGCACGAACGAGACGCCGTCCAGCACGGGGCGCCTGCGGTAGGCCTTGCGCAGGGCTTCGACGACGAGTGGGAGCGGGGTGGTGGTGGTCACGGGGGTTGGTCGGGTGGCGCGGGGAGGGCCCTCACCCCCGCTCGTTACACTCGCTGC
>JAUJMI010000087.1 GCA_030446945.1 Longimicrobium sp.
GCATCTGCGTACTGCGCGGCGCCGCGGACACGCGCATCCCCATGTGGATCACGCTGCTGGGCTACTGGGGCGTCGGCGTTCCGGTGGCGTACTGGCTCGGCTTCCACACCCCGCTCGCCCACGTCGGGATCTGGACCGGGCTGGTGGCGTCCCTGGCGGTGGTGGCGCTGCTGATGGCGCTGCGGGTGCGGCGGGTGCTGTGGGGGCGGTGAGGGCCCTCACCCCCGGCTCGTTACACTGGCGGAGGTACGTGGCGTCACGCCCATCCCCTCGTAGGGGCGCGATTCATCGCGCCCGTGTCCGATGCCACGCCGCTGCCCCTCGCGCACACGGTTACCTCGTAGGGGCAGACCTGCGTGTGACCTGCATGTCTGCCCACCCTCTCCCCCGCCTCGACCCCGCCCTTCGCACCGTCATCTCGCAGGGGGCGCCCCACGGGGCTGCCCGTGCCCTCGCCCACGCGGCTCCCCGCACCTCCGCAACGCATGCAAACGCCCCTCCCCCAGGTGGTTATTGGGGGAGGGGCCGCGAGGTGACGAGCGGGGGAGGGGGCCCGCGCCTACCCTACATCCCGGTTGAACGCCGGCACCAGCCCCGGCGCCGGGGCGCGCGCCGCGAGCTGGGGCCGGGCGTGCCACTCGTGGGCCAGGTCGCGCATCAGCAGGGCGCAGTCGAAGGCGATGGAGCCCTCGGGGAAGCGGGCGCGATCGTCGAAGAAGCTGCTCTCCACCAGGTCCACGTCCAGCGGCTCCACGCTCCAGTTCTGGGTGCGCAGCTCCATCCCCTCGAAGCCGCCCAGGTCGCGGCGGGGGGAGTAGCCGAGGGCGCCGTGCTGAAAGAAGTCGGAGGCTTCCCAGCGCGAGGCGAAGACGGAGCCGGGCGGGAGGGTGTGGCTCACGTGGCCGCGCACCGCGATCCGCGTGTCGCCGTCGCGGCTGCGGACGGCGACACTCAGCCCGCCGTCCCACTCGCGCACCTCGAAGCGGGCTCGGCGGTGTACGCCGGGGAAGAGGCGCCCGCCCACCAGCACGTTCAGCCCGCTCGACGTGTCGCGCCGCGGGACGTAGACGCCCTCGCACACGCCGTCCTCGCCGTCCCACTCCACGGCGATGCGGTGGGCGGCGTTCTCGGAGCCCACGCCTACCAGCGCGGGAAGGCCGCGCGGGCGCACCTCGCGCAGCCGGATCAGGCAGATCCCCGCGACGGCGTGGCCGCGCACCAGCTTCGGGCGAAAAGGGGCGGGGAGGATCCCGTCGAGCGCGTCCGGCGCGACCCGGTAGTTCACCAGGACGCGCCGGTCGATCCATCCCGCCACCACGGGTCTCATCATAGCGAGCTTCGGGTGAGCTGCATGCGCGGGTGCGCGCGGCGCGACACAGCGTAGCCCGGCCGGGCCCGGCCCGTCAACACCCGCCCACTCTGTCTCTGCGCCTCTGCGTGAGACTTCCGTTGTGGGCGGTGCACACCCCTTTCTGACGACTGGGATCAGAATCTGAGCTGCACCCCGGCGCTCACCGCCGGGTTGTGCGTCGTCCTCTCGCCGGTGCCGCCCTGCAGGGTGCTGCCGAAGACGATCACGTCCTGCGCGTCTGCCCGGAGCTCAAAGAGGCCGCGCAGCGGGATGCGTACGCCGAAGCCGGGGGAAAGCGCGAAGCCGGCATCCTCCCGGTCGATCTCGGCGCCGCTTGCCGCGTCTCTGCGGATGCGGAAGCGGCCGGCGCCTATCGAGACAAAGGGGTCCAGGAACCCCCCGATCGGATTGTGGACGAAGTGCAGGTCCAGCTCGGCACCCGAGTGCAGCACGGAGAAGTCGTCACCGCTCCCCCCCGCCAGGAAAAATCCGAGCACCGCGTTGTCCAGCAGGTTGTTTCCCGGACCCGAGAAGGGGGCCAGGTTCACCAGCAGGCGCCCGCCGCCGCCCGCCGCCCTCGCGCGATCCGCGTCGTCTCCCGCGTCCAGCCCGTACCCCGCGCCGTACGCGCCGACCATCAGCAGGCGCCGGTGCGTCTGCGATACCTGCTGCGCCTCGGCCTCAGGGGCACTGAGCGCCACGAACCCCAGGACCGCCACGAGCGCGGCCAGATCGAGAAGCCGCCCGATCATCGCACCCTCCCGCCGAGCTCGGGAACGGTAGCCATGAACGGCCGCAGGATACGGATCACCTGCCCCTTGGTGAGCGGCTCGTCGAAGGCGCGTGTCACTTCCTCGGTATGGCGGAGGGGGGCGAGGATGAAGTGGAAGGTGTTGTCCTCGTCCTCGTATGCTCCCTGGAGCAGCGCGGGGATACCCGGGCCGCCGCTCTCTTCCACGATCCACCGTCGCTGCCCGCGGAGCGCCCGCACCTGCGATGCGTGGCGCGCCTCCACCGAGTGAATACGGAGCGCCGGCTGCAGGACGGCATCGTGGCGCAGGAGGTTGGGCGCCTGCCCCTTGAGCGCGCGCACGCCGAGGTCTTCCAGCGACTGCGCAACGGCCAGGAACGTCTCCCGGTCGCTGAAGACCCCCGCCAGCGGGCCGTTGCCGCGCCCCATCCCGCCCGTGAAGTCGAAGCGCGGCGCGGCGATGGCCCGGTCGCCCAGGGTGGCGCGCAGGAAGCGGCGGTGCCCCGCCTCGTGCTTCAGGATCTGCTCGAAGACGGCGCGCGGATTCCCCGTGAGAAGCCCCGGCGCAGCCAGCGCGCGGGTGTAGAAATCCACCCCGAGCTCCTCCAGCATAAGCCCGAAGTTCAGCACCTCCACCACATCGCCGGGGAGGTCCCGGGCCTGCCCGAACGCCTCGGACGCGAGCGCCGCCAGGGCCAGCGGCGCGGAGCCGAGCGCCAGCCCGGCCGCCGCGCGCGAACCCAGCCCCAGCCCGCCGCGGATGGCGTCGCGGCGGGAGAGCAGCGTCTCCGTGGTCTCCGGATCCAGAGAGTCGTGCGTGCTCATGCCATCCTCCCGGGAAGGCCGCTCAGGCGGAAGCGCTCCCTGAAGAACGGCTGCACGCGGTCGATGACCTCGGGCGGGTCCAGGGCGCGCTCCATCCCGTTCTCGTCGATGATGTCGTCGCCCGCGAAGGCGCGCGGATCGTTCATGGTGAGGTCGCGGAGCGCGGCGGCGTGGCGCGCCTCGACCGACACGATCTTCCCCGCGATCGAGAGGAACTCCGCCAGGCTCAGCAGCTTCCCCGCGCCGTTGTACGCGGCCGTCCCCGTGTCCTCGAACGTGCGCGAGATGGTGAGGACCTGGTCGCGGCTCGTGAAGTCCACCGAGCTGAAGTCGCGTTCCGGGACGTCGATCTTGAGCGGCCCCAGCGCGCGCGCAAAGAAGCGGCGGTGCGCCATCTCGTGCTGCTGGATGTCGCGCAGCAGCGCCAGCTCCTCCGGGCGGATGCCGCGCGGCGGGCTGGCGACCACCCGGTTGTAGAAGTCCGACTCCATCACCTCCAGCGAGTACGCGTAGTTCAGCACGCCGAAGTCGGTGCTGAAGTCCAGCGTGTGGCTGTTGATGCGTCCCACCGCGGCGCAGCCGGCGGCCGGCAGCGCCAGCGCCGCGGCTCCCATCCCGCCCGCGCGTTTCAGACAGCCGCGCCTGCTCTGCGCCACCTCCAGCCTCGAACCCTCCCCGCTCAGGGACCCCTCCCATCGTCCGTGATCCGCGCCCGGGCCGAACGCCCCGGGTCGCTGCCGGGCCATGCGGGGCAAGGATCGCTCCAGCTTCGACACACCTTGTGCGAGCGGGCGCCGGCACGCCCGCCCGCGTCAGAAGAGGAGGCGGTAGGTCAGCGCCAGGTTGCGTCCGGGGGAGGGCGCGAACTCCTTGATGCGGCTGGTGGCCTCGCGGTGCAGCTCGTTCGCCAGGTTCTCGCCGCGGACGGTGATCGAGTGCACCAGCCCGGCGCGGGTGAAGCGGACTCCCGGCGTCCAGCCGCAGCACCGTGTGCGCTTCGGTGGCGCTCTCGTCCGCGGAGCCCACGCGGTCCTGGCGCATTTCGTGGTGCAGCTCGCCTCCCAGCGACAGCGTCCCGTTGTCCCAGCGGAGGAGCGTCCCCAGCCGGGGCGCGGGCATGAACGGGAGCGGCGTGCCGTCGTGCTGCTCCGCGCGCAGGGCGTCTCCGGAAAGGCCCACCACCAGGTCGCGGCGGGCGGCCCACTCCAGCGAGCCCTCCACCCCTCGCAGCACGGCGTCCGTCTGGGCGTAGCGGAAGACGCTCACCGGCTGCCCGCCCACCATCGTGTCCGGCTGCGCCAGCAGGTGCACGTAGTTGTCGATCCGGTTCTGGTAGGCGACGAACTGCCCGTTCAGGCGCGAGTTCCGCACCCTCACCACCCCCTCGGCTCCCGTCCCGCGCTCCGCGGCGAGTGTGGGGGTCCCGTACTCCACCGATCCCGTTCCCGCGTGCAGCGCGCCGGAGAAGAGCTCTTCCACCGTGGGTGCGCGGAACGAGCGGGCGACCGTCACCGCGGCGGAGACCGCCTGGGTGAAGGGGACACGCACCCCCACCGACCCGGAGAGGGCGCGGAAAGTCCCAGCGTCAGCGGCGTGGCGCGCAGGACGAACTCCGCCTGCGCTCCCGCGCCGGTGGCGAGCTCCCGCACGACCGGGGCGTACCCCATCAGCGCCACCTGAACCCGATACGTCCCGCCCGACAGGTTGCGGAAGGCGAACCGTCCCTCCGCGTCGGTCGTGGTGCTGCGGGAGAGACGCACGACGGTGATGCGGGCCTGCCAGGAGCGGCCGGCTGCGCTCGTCGCGGACGACCCCGGACAGTGAGGGAGCGGATTGAAGCTGCTGCGCCTCGGGCGGGCGGCTGCCAGCCGCCCGCGAGGAGGGCGCAAGCAACCGGCAGCACGAGTTCTAGTATCATCTGATCCATGATTGCGGTTGTGTTGATTGCAAGTTTAAGGAAGGTTAAAGCACCGTAGCGCGCAGAGGCGGCGGCGTCAACTGCACGCCGCCGCCCACCCTCCGCCATTTGGAGCCGCTAGGACGCGCTGTTCTCCGCGTACACGCCGCGCCCAGCCGTCTCGCCGACCGGCATCGCGCTTTCGCGGCTGCGGAGCGCTTCCTCCGCGGCGGCTTCGACTTCGGCCGAGACGTCGGCTTCAATGGAGTCCAGGCGGGAGCGCTCGATGCCCTCGTCCAGCAGCCAGTTCTCGAACATCCCGATCGGGTCGCGGCGGCCCCACGTCTCAAAGAGCTCCGGCTCGAATAGGGCGCGTGCTTCGCGCTCGTCGTGCGTGGCGTGGCCGCCCATGCGAAAGGTCTCCGCCACGAGGATCGTGACTCCTTCGCCGGCGCGGGCGCGGTCCGCGGCCAGGCGGGTGGCGGCGAAGGCGTCCAGCACGTGGTTGCCGTCGAAGATGGCGCCGGGCACGCCGTACATCGCCGGCCAGTCGTGGAAGGAGCCCGCGGCGTGCACCTTGAGCCGCGTCCCCAGGGCGATCTGGTTGTTCTGGATGATGAAGAGGGCGGGGAGGCGGCGCACGGCCGCCAGATTGATCCCCTCGTGGAACGCGGCCGTCTTGGTGGAGCCGTCCCCGATCCAGGTGAGCCCCACCCGGTCCTCGCCGCGGATCTGGAAGGAGAGCGCCACCCCCGCGATCACCGGCACCACGTCGCCCACGTGCGAGATGGGCGCGAGGACGCCGTACTTCAGGTCGCCCACGTGCAGGTCGCGCCCGCCGGCGGGGGCGTCGCCCGCGCCCAGGTAGGTGCGGAAGATGTCGGCCACGGGCATCCCGAACTCGTGGCAGGCGCCGCAGTTGCGGATCATCGGCGCCACCACGTCGCGCCCCGGCCCGGACCTGCGCAGCGCGTGCACCGGCCCGATGGTGGCCGCCTCCTCGCCCACCCCGAGCCACGCCTTGGAGATCACCCCGCTCTTGACCCACCGCTTGAGCGCGATCTCGTGAAGGCGGTTGCGCAGCAGGCCGGCGTAGATGGCGAGGAGGTCGTCTTCCGGCAGCGCGCGCACCACGGCGGCGCGCTCCGGGTCCGCGTCGATGCGCGCGCGGAAGTCGCGCATCGTATCGGGGTCCGGCTGCCAGTTCTGGTACTCGGGGGGATCGTACGCGGCGAAGCGCTTCATGGTACGCGGCGGTGGCGTGGCGTGAGGAGGAGCGCCGGGAGCATACGGCTGGCTTCCGTGCCGCGCAATCCTGCAACCGCGGGCTCACACGGAGACACAGAGGCACAGAGGAAAGGAAAAGAAGTTCTTTCGGCGCCTCTGTGTGAGATGCTTTTTCGTCACCGTGGCAGCGCGGCTTGCGCCGGCAGCGCCGGCTCGGCGGGCATGGCGGCTTCGGCGTCGCTCTCATCGTGGATGGAGCGGCTGATGTGCGCCGCCATCACGTCCAGTTCGGAGCGCGAGGGGACCTCGGCGTTGGGGTCGGGAAGCTGGAGCGGGAAGGGCGCTCCGTGCGGCACCGGAATCAGGTGCAGGTGGAAGTGGAAGACGTCCTGCCCGCCGTCTGCCCCGTTGGGGGAGAAGAGGTTGACCGCCCGGCACCCGGTGGCGCGCCGCAGCCCCGCCAGGATGCGCTTGGCCACCGCAAAGGTGCGCGCCGCCAGCTCTTCCGGCACGTAGAAGAGGTTCTTGTAGTGCGCCTTGGGCACCACCAGCACGTGCCCGCGGTGCAGCGGCTGCACGTCTAGGAAGGCGATCACCTCTTCGTCCTCGTGGATGATGCTCACCGTCTCGTCGCCGCCGATGATGCGGCAGAAGACGCAGGTGGGGTTCTGGTTGGGATCGGCCACGCCGCCCTCCGGTCGCTCGCAAAGGAAAAGGTGCACGGTCCGCCAGTGTGGGCCGGCCGCGCTTTCGCCCGCGATTTTGCAAGAGGCAGGCCCGCCCCGCCGCGGCGCGAGGATTGCCAGCGACCCCGCGCACGCGCGAGATTGGCGCCGCGGTTCGCCGGACCACACTTCCACGCGCACGATGCCCAAGACGCAAGCCATCCGCGGGTCCACCGAGAACACGCCCAGCGTGACTCCCCTCTTTCCGCTGCTCCTGCTGGAGACGCTCCGCGACATGGACCGTCCGGAGGAAGTGCTGGAAGGGGAGGACCTTACGGCCAGCATGCCGCGCCGCCTGGGGCTGAGCGACGTGGTCTACACGCAGATCCACCGCTTTCGCGAGGAGGTGCGCCGCAAGCGCCTGCAGACCGCCGCCACGGTGGAGGATCTGATCCGCCTGGTGATCAAGCGCCACGACGCGGACGAGATTTTTGAGGAAGCGGGGCGCCGGGTGGCCCGGCGCTTCTGGGAGGAGCGCTCCAACGCTGCCCGCCGCCTGGTGCGCCTCCTTCCCCCCGCCCTCGCCGTGCGCAGCGCCCGCGGCGCCGCCCTCCGCCTCTTCCGGCAGATGCAGGGCACCGCCTGGCTGGAACTGCGCGGCAGGCCCCCGGCGGTGCGCATGGTCGGCCCCATGACCTTTCGCGCCGACCCCGGAGGCGCCGCCTGCGCATTCTACGCCGGCGCCCTCTCCGAGCTTCTGCGCGAGTACACGGGCAAGGAGCACCCCGTGGCGCACGTGCACTGCCAGGCACGGGGCGCGGACGCCTGCGAGTGGAGTGCTTGAGGGGGGGTGGCGAGTAAACTCGCGGCAACAACGGCACAAAGTCCGCCTGCGCGGACTCGGGGGGAAGATCGGTGCGGACGGCGGGATTTCGGCGTGCCCAGGAGCCCGTTTCCGGAGCGAATGAAGGCCGCTGGACCCCCCACGAAGTCCGCTTCCGCGCACTGGCTGCGGCTCGCGAGCCGGCTTCGGCCGCCTTCCCGTAGTTCCAGCCGGGGACTTCAGTTCCCGGTGCTCAGCGGCGGGACCCATGCCGGGCCCCCGCACCAAACCCGCCCCCTGCGAAGGCAGGCTTCCCGCCGCTGCCGCGGTTTCAACCGCCAGGCTCACTCCTCGATCGGCCCCGACCTCATCTTCTTAACCTGCGAGCGCTGTTTCTTGGCGCGCAGGCGTGCCTCGCTGGCGCGGCGCGGAGGGCGCGTCTTCTTGCGCTTCTTGGGAACGGTCAGCGCCTCGCGCAGCAGGTCTGCGAAGCGGCCGGTGACCGCTTCCTTGTTCTGGTGCTGGCTGCGGTGCTCGCTCGCGGCCAGCAGGAGCGTCCCCTCGCCGCTGATGCGGTTCGCCAGCTTCGTCCGGATCAGCTCGCGCTGCTCCTCGGTCACGCTGGGGGAGGCGCCCACGTCCCACACCAGCTCCACGCGCGTGGAGCTGGTGTTGACGTGCTGGCCGCCGGGACCCCCCGAACGCGTCGCGCGGTAGGTCAGCTCCGACCGGGGAATCCACAGCCCGTCGTTGACGGCGACCAGGCCATCGTCGCTCATCGGGAGGCTACGGCGCCTCCACCTGCTGCACCCGGATGTCGAAGATCAGGTTGGCGTTGGCCGGGATTCCCGCGAACCGGGGCGGACGCGCGGGCCGCGACTCCGCGCCGTACGCCAGCGCGGCGGGCACGATCAGGCGCCGCTCCCCGCCGGCCCGCAACCCGAGCAGCCCTTCCTCGAAGCCGGGGATGAAACGCTCGCCTTCGCGCCCCAGCACGAAGACGAGCGACTGGCCCGCGTCCAGACTGTCCACCACCGCGCCGCTGTCCAGCATCGCGGTGTAGCGCAGGGCTACGCCCCGGCACGACTCCAGCGCGGGCCCGGTCCCCGCCTGCAGCTCCAGGTAACGGAGCCCGGTGGTGGTGATCACGGTGTCGCCGCGGGTGGCGGCGGTGGTGCGGGTGATGTCCTCGCACTGCGGGCCGACCGGGTCGTTCTCGCAGGCGGCCGCGACGGCGCACAGGGCCGCGATGGCAAGGAAGGAGCGAGCTCGCATCGGGTCCTCGGGGGAAACAGGGACGTCAAGGGAGGTGAAGGGGCGCCCCCGGGGGCGCAGACCGGATCTCCGGACGCCAGAACCGGGCCGGAGGCCGGGGCACGCTCCTCGCAACGGCGTGCGTCCGCAAACCGCCAGCCTGCAAGGGAACGAATGAGCCGACCGCCCGTCAACACCCCGAGCCCCCCGGTGCGCGCCGCGGCGCGCCGCCACTATCACCTGATCGGCATCGCCGGCACGGCCATGGCCTCGCTGGCCGGGCTGCTGCGCGCCGCGGGCCACACGGTCACGGGCTCCGACGAGAACGTGTACCCGCCGATGTCCGACCAGCTGCGCGAGCTGGGGATCCGCTACGCCGAAGGGTACGGCGCGGCCAACCTGGAGCCGCGCCCGGACTGGGTGGTGGTGGGGAACGCCATCTCCCGCGGCAACGAGGAGCTGGAGGCGGTGCTGGACAGGCGCCTCCCCTACACCTCGGCCGCGGCCACCATCAAGGAAGAGTTCCTCCGCGCCCGCATGCCGCTGGCCGTGGGGGGGACGCACGGGAAGACGACCACCACCTCGCTGCTGGCGTGGGCGCTCGAGTCCGCGGGGCTCAACCCATCGTTCCTGATCGGGGGCGTGGCGGAAAACTTCGGGACCTCCTTTCGCCTCACCGACTCCCCCTGGTTCGTGATCGAGGCCGACGAGTACGACACCGCGTACTTCGACAAGGGGCCCAAGATGTGGCACTACCTCCCCTACGCGGCCATCGTCAACAACGCCGAGTTCGACCACGCGGACATCTACCGCGACGAGGAGGCGTACCGCTTCGCCTTCGCCCGCTTCATCAATCTCGTCCCACGCAACGGGACGCTGGTGGCGGGGTGGGACTCGCCCATGGTGCGCGACCTGGCGCCCAAGTCGTTCGCGCCCATCGAGTCGTTCGGCTACGTGGAGGGCGAGGTCTCCGCCGGCGGCGAGCACCCCCGCTGGACTGCGCGCGACGTGGAGTTCGGGCCGGAGGGGACGCGCTTCACCGCCGTGCACGACGGCGAGGAGTGGGGCGTGGTGGAGACGCCGGTGACGGGCACCATCAACGTGCGCAACATCCTGGCGGTGATCGCCGTCGCCGAGTTCATCGGCGCGGACCGCGCGGGGGTGCTGGAGGGGCTGCGCACCTTCCGCAGCGTCAAGCGCCGCATGGAGATCCGCGGCGAGACGCGCGGCGTCACCGTAGTCGACGACTTCGCCCACCACCCGACGGCGGTGCGCGAGACCATCGAGGCGATCCGCCAGCGCTTCCGCGGGCGGCCGATCGTGGCCGTCTTCGAGCCGCGCTCGTACACCGCGCAGCGGCGCGAATTCCAGGACTCGTACCGCGACGCCTTCGCCGCGGCGGACCGCGTGGTGCTGGCGGGGCTCTTCCACCCCGAGCGCTACACCGAGGATACCGCGCTCAACCCCAACGAGCTGGTGGCCGCCTGGCGCGCCGCCGGCAAGCCCGCCGACTTCATCCCCGACCCCGACGAGATCGTCCGCCGCCTGGTGCCCGAGCTCAAAGGGAGCGAGGTGGTGCTGGTGATGAGCAACGGCGGCTTCGGGGGCATCCACGGCAAGCTGCTGGACGCGCTCGCCGGCTGAGACGACTTTTCGCGGACCAATGGCGGGGCTCCCGGCAGTTACCGGGGCCCCCCCCCCCTGCGTGCCCGGGCCCACGGGGCATGGGGGCCGGGCGCCTGCCAGATCTTAAAACGCACCACGTGACGGAGGGTGGGGAGGGGTGCGGGAGGGGGGGGCGTCCTCACGGGCGCGCGCCCCGGCTCGCCCGGCCCCGGGCCCCCCCCAGGCACGGGGGGGGGGCCCCC
>JAUJMI010000469.1 GCA_030446945.1 Longimicrobium sp.
GTGTGGTTCCAGCGGCGAATTCATTCGCTCCTGGAGTGGCTCCTGTCGGTGCCGCTATTCCGCCAAACGGGCAAATCTCACCCCCCGAGTCGGCGCAGGCGGACTTTGTGCTTTTGTTGCCGCGAGTTCACTCGCCACGCCCAAGCCGTGTCGGAACCGGCCCAACGCGGTTGGCTGTCCCCTGTCCCTGTCCCCTGCGTTCCCCGTTCGCCGTTCCCCCGCCGTCCCGCTGGTCCGCCTTGTGCACCCCCGCCACCGCTGCCCCGCGGCACCGGCCGCGGCACACCCGACAGCCGGAAGGATGCGCATGCAAGACGAGAATCGAGATCCGAACCAGCACATGCACCAGGCCGAGGCGTACACGTCGGACGACGCGACGATCGCCGGCGCGAAGACGTCCACCGAGAACCTGCGCGCCAACCCGGCCGGCGAGCCGCCGCGCGGGCGCGAACCGGCCACTGAGGTGCTGACGCTGGTGTGCGAGAACTGCGGCAAGGACTACTTCTTCGAGGACGAGCAGCCGCAGCCCGGTATGACGTGCGAGAAGTGCGGCGCCTCCGTCTTCCGCTCCTTCCACACGCCCATCGGCGACGAGGCGGCGGACGACTTCCGCGACTCCACGGAGCGCGACCTGGACCCGGACGACCCCGAGGGCGACGTCCTCCCCGGCGACATCCTGGACCTCAACCGGCTCTAGGCGGATGCCCGACGCAACCCGGCCCGCCGGCGCCCTCTTCGTGGGCTCCGGCGTGGCGCTCGTCACCCCGTTCGACGGCCGCGGCGTCAACGAGCCCGTCCTGCGCGAGCTGGTCCGCTTCCAGCTGAGGGAGGGGACCGACGCGCTGATCGTCAACGGGAGCACCGGCGAGGCGCCCGCCATGTCCGCCGCCGAGCAGCGCCGCGCGGTGGAGATCGTGGTTGACGAGGCGGCCAAGCGGGTCCCCGTGATCGCCGGAGCGGGGGGGAGCGACACGGCCGCGGTGGCCGGGCTGGCGCGCGGCGCACGCGAGGCCGGCGCCGATGCCCTCCTGATCGCGCCGCCGCCCTACAGCAAGCCGCCACAGCGGGGGATCGTGGCGCACTTCCGACAGGTGATGGAGGCGGGGGGGCTTCCCGCCGTCGCGTATAACGTCCCCGGGCGGACGGCGTGCAACATCCTCCCGGAGACGATGGAGATTCTGGCCGAGGACGAGCGCATCGTGGGCGTCAAGGAGGCGAGCGGCGACATCTCGCAGGTGGCGGAGGTGTGCCGGCGCCTGGCGGACCGCGTCGCGGTATACAGCGGCAACGACGACCAGATCGTCCCGCTGATGTCGCTGGGCGGAGTGGGCGTCATCTCGGTGCTCGCCAACGCCGCGCCGCGCGACACGGCGCGCATGGCGCACGCCTTCCTGGAGGGTGAAGTGGCCGAGGCGCGCGACCTCCAGCTGCGCTATCTGCCGCTGATCGCGGCCATCTTCCGCGAGGCGAACCCCATCCCCATCAAGGCCGCGGTGGAGATCCTGGGCTTCGCGGTGGGCGCGCCGCGGCTGCCGCTGGTGCCGCTCTCGGAGGCGGCGCGCGCGGAGCTGGTGGAGGCGATGCGCGCGCTGGGGATGGGGGGGCGCTGAGGTGGCGGAGCTGCGCGTGGTGCTCAGCGGCGTCACCGGGCGGATGGGGACCGCCCTGGCCGAGCTGATCCGCGTGGACGACGGGATCGAGCTGGTCGGCGGGATCGGGCGCATCCCGGAGCGCGGGTGCGACGTGGGATGCCCCATCGTGGAGACGCCGGAGACCGCGGGCGCCTGGATCCGCGAGGCCGACGTGGTGATCGACTTCTCCTCGCCCGAGCTTTTCGGCCGCCTGCTGGAAGGGCAGGGGGATGCGCTGTCCGGGAAGGCGCTCGTCGTGGGAACCACGGGGCTGGGGGACGGCGGGGAGCGCGTGCTGGACGCGGCCGCGCGCCGCACGGCCGTCCTGCCGGCCGCCAATTTCAGCATCGGCGTCAACCTCCTCCTGGCCCTCGCCGAGCGCGCCGCTGCCGTGCTGGGCGACGGCTACGACGCCGAGGTCTTGGAGGCGCACCATCGCCGCAAGGCCGACGCCCCCAGCGGCACCGCGCTGGCGCTGGGCGAGGCGCTCGCACGCGGGCGCGGCGTGTCCCTGGCGGAGGTGCGCGCCGACGGGCGCAGCGGGATCTCGGGGGAGCGGTCTCGCGGCGAGATCGGCTTCCACTCGGTGCGCGGCGGCGACATCGTGGGCGAGCACCGCGTGATGCTGATCGGCGAGCGCGAGCAGGTGGAGCTGGGGCACGTGGCTCGGGACCGCGCCCTCTTCGCCGAAGGCGCGCTGCGCGCCGCCCGCTGGCTCGCCGGCAAGCCCGCCGGCCGCTATACCATGCGCGACGTGCTGGGGCTCTCCTGATGCCGAGCGAAGAGATCTGTCACGAGCGCCACCTCCGCATCCGCCACGACAGCGACAATGGCTGGCTGTACGCGGATTGGACCGGCTACCAGTCGGTCGATTCGGTGAAGCAGGGGTGCGAGGAGATGCTGCGGCTGATGGTGGAGCGCTCCACCTTTTTGATCCTCAACGACAACACGAACGTCCTGGGGATCTGGAGCGGCGCCGCCGAATGGGTGGCCGTGGACTGGTTCCCGCGGATGCGGCGGGCGGGGCTGAAGTGCTTCGCCTGGGTGTACAGCCCCAGCCGCTTCTCGCAGGTCTCCACCGACGAGACGCTGGCGCTGATGGGTCCCGAGGAGGTCGCGGTGCACGTGTTCCACGACATCCGCGAAGCGGAGGAGTGGCTTCGCGCCTGCGCCTAGAAACTTCCTGAACGGAGCGCTGCGCCGCATCTGCCTCCACGCCGTCCCGGGGCGCGGAGTGAAGGAGACGACCGACGCCACCCGTACCGAGCCCGCCCCCGCGCCTGGTCCGTACGGGCCCTGGCCGAGGAACACGGGCCAT
>JAUJMI010000470.1 GCA_030446945.1 Longimicrobium sp.
CGTTGCCCGAAGATTGCGGATGTCCGGCCGGACGGATGTCGTCCGGCCGTTCCTTTTCGACAGGTACAGATGCTCTCGATGATTCGCCGCGCGCTGCCGCTGGTGTGCGCAGTGGCTTGCTCCCCGCTGGAAGCGCAGGAGACCCGGCGCGACACGGTGCCGGTGGCGCTCGACACGCTGGCGGTGCGCGTGCTGCGCGTGCCGCTCCCGCTGATCCGCGCCCCGTACGCGGTGAGCGCGGTGTCCGGGCCCGAGCTGACGCGCGCCAGGCCCGGGCTGGCGCTCAACGAAACGCTGGTGGCGATCCCGGGCGTGCAGGTGGACAACCGCTTCAACTACGCGCTGGGCGAGCGCATCTCCATCCGCGGATTCGGGGCGCGGGCGCAGTTCGGGGTGCGCGGCGTGCGCGTGCTGGTGGACGGCGTCCCCGCCACGCTCCCGGATGGGCAGACCACGCTCAACCACGTCGACCCCGCCACGCTGGGCTCGGCCGAGGTGATCCGCGGGCCGGCGGCGGCGCTGTACGGCAACGCCTCCGGCGGGGTGATCCGCCTCTCGACGCTCGGCCCCGCCGACGCCCCGCTGGCCGCCGAGGGCCGAGTCGTGGCCGGGAGCGACGGCCTCCTGCGCACGCAGGGGAGCGTGGGCGGCGCGGCGGGCCCCCTCCGCTACCACGCCGACGCATCGCGGCTCGCCTACGAGGGGTACCGCACCCACGCGTCGGCGGAGAACCTGCTGGGCGGCGGCGTGCTGGCGTACCGCCGCGGCGGCGACGAGCTGCGCGTCACCGGGCGCTTCGTGCGCTTTGAAGCGCTGAACCCCGGCTCGCTCAGCGACTCGCTCCTGCGCGTGGACCGCACGAAGGCGTTCGCCCGCAACGTGGCGCAGCGCACCGGCGAGGAGGGGCGGCATGGGCAGGTGGGCGCCACCTGGGAGCACGCCCTGGGAGCCGGTGCGCTGGAGGTGGCGGCATACGGGCTCGTCCGCTCGCTGAAGAACCCGATCCCCGACCGCGTCATCGACCTGGAGCGCCGCGTGGGCGGCATCCGCGCCGCGCTCTCTGGGCGCACGGGGAGCGAGGACGCGTCGCTGCGCTGGACGGCGGGGGCCGAGACGGAGCTGCAGCGCGACGACCGCCGCAACCACGCCAACCAGGCCGGGGCGCGCGGCGCCCTCCGCCTGGACCAGCGGGAGCGGGTGCGGTCGCGCGCCGCCTTTGCGCTCGCCACCCTGTCGCTGGCCGGGCGGGTGGATGTGCTGGGCGCCGTCCGCCACGACGCGTTCCGCTTCTCCGCCCACGACCGGCTGGTGAGCGCCACCAACCCCGACGACTCGGGATCGCGCACGCTCCGCCACTGGAGCCCGACGCTGGGGGTGTCCGTGTCGGCACTCCGCGGGCTGACCGTGTACGCCAACTACGCGCACGCCTTCGAGACCCCCACCACCACGGAGCTGGCGAACCGGCCCGGCGGCGCGGGGGGCTTCAACCCGGAGCTGGAGCCGCAGGTGACGGACTCGTACGAGTTGGGGAGCAAGGCGCAGGCGGGGCCGCTGCGGGTGGAGGCCGCGGTGTACGACGCGCGCATCCGCGACGAGCTGATCGGCTTCCAGGTGCCGGAGGCGCCGGACCGCACCTTCTTCCGCAACGCCGGCCGCTCCCGCCGCCGCGGCGCGGAGGTGAGCGCCGCCCTCACGCCTCGCCCCGGCGTCACGGCGCGCGCCGCGTACAGCTACACCGACGCGCGCTTCACGGAGTACGTGGTGGGCACCGGCAACGCGGCGGCGGACCTGGCCGGCAACCGCGTGCCCGGCATCGCGCCGCACCGCTGGGAGGGGACGCTGAACGTGGCGAGCCGCCGCGGCCCCTTTGCGGGGCTGGACGCGCGGCGCGTCTCCTCCATCCCCGTGCGCGACGACGACCGGGCGGGCGCCCTCCGCTCGCCCGCGTACTCGCTGGTGGACGTGCGCGCCGGTTGGGAGGCGCTGCGCGTGGGCGGGGCGCTCGTGACGCCCTCCGCGGGGATCACCAACCTGTTCGATGCGCGCTACAACACGTCGGTGGTGGTCAACGCCTTCGGCCGCCGCTTCTACGAGCCGGGGCCGGGGCGCGCGCTGTACACCGGGGTCGCGGTGGCGCTGGGGGTGCAGCGGTAAGGCTGGCGCGCGATTCGCTTGTGGAGGCTGCAACCGATACACATCCGCTTCGAGGAGGGCACGATGAAGAGGTACCTTGACCCCCGGTTCCTGCTGGCGTTCGCACTCATCCTGGTGGCGGGCGCCTGTGCCAGCACCTCCGGCGGGCAGGCGGCCGCGGCCGGCGAAGCCCAGCGCGGCGTGACGATCGTGGTCGAGAACACGGGCACGCTCTCCAGCGACCTGACGGTGTACGTCGTCGGCGCGAGCGGCACGCGGCAGCTCCTCGGCAGCGTGGCGCCCAACCGCAACGCGACGCTCCAGTATCGCGGCCCCATGGTCGGCGGCCAGTACCGCCTGCTCGGGCGTCCCAACGGCGGAAGGGACATCCTCTCCAACCCGTTCAACTTCGCCGGCGCCACGACCATCCGCTGGAACATCCAGTCGAACATCGCGGTCGCGGTGGATTGAGGGGGAGGTATAGGCTGCAGCCGGCGGTTGAAACCACAGCAACAACCGCGGGAAGCCTGCCTGCGCAGGCTCCGGGGGGCGGATAGGTCCGGGGTGCGGGTACCGCGGCGGCCGCCGGGGGCTGAAGCTCCCGGCTGGAGCCACGGGAAGGCGGCTGAAGCCGGCTCGAGAACCGCGGCATTGGGCAACACGCCATTTCGTGAGCGAAGCGCTGCTCCGGCCTCTCCGCGGCTCCACCGCCCTGCGCGGAGCGAAGGAGACGGGCTCTGCGGCGAGCACGCCCCATCCCATGTTCGACATCCAAAGTGGCCCGCCTCCTCCACCCGAGGGGGC
>JAUJMI010000471.1 GCA_030446945.1 Longimicrobium sp.
CCGGAGCCTGCGAAGGCAGGCTTCCCGCGGTTGTTGCAGCGGTTTCAACCGCCGGAATCTCCCAGAAAAAAACCGGGGCATCGCAGCGATGCCCCGGCCTCTCGTCACCATCTTCACCCGCCGCGGATGGCGGGGCGCTCCCAGTCGCGCAGGTGGTTCAGGAGGTAGTCGATCCCGAACACGTGGCGGCGGTGGTCGCCGTCGCCGCGGAAGACGACGGCGCTCCAGCCGCGCATACCGGTGGGCGTGTAGTGGCGGCCGTTCATGGTGAGCTTCTGGCCGGAGATCGCCTTGATCAGCACCTGCTCGTAACGGCTACGCGACAGCTCGCGCTCCGGGAAGAGGTTGTCCCAGGTGCACAGGCGGCCCACGTCGCCGTACTCCGCCGGGCGGTCGTCCAGGTCCAGCAGGGAGGGGGCGCGTCCCCGCATCACCGATCCGATCAGCCGGAAGGTGAACGGGTCCGACATCCGCCGGATCGGGTGCCAGAAGTGCTTCACCGTGAGCCCCGCGATCGCGCGCAGGCTCAGCTTCCGCCCGTCGCGCGTGTTCCAGACGGGCGCGTCCACATCCGACTGGAAGGGGTTCATGGGGAAGGTGTCGAAGCGCGCCAGCCACCCCTTGCGCGACGTGTGCGGCATCGGCCGGTAGCCGCTGATCACGGGGAGGTTCATCCGCTCCAGCATGTCCAGCTCGAACGAAGGCCAGGTCATCACCTCGCGCACGATCCCGGCGATCAGCGTCCCCGTGGCGATCATCAGCGACGCGCTGGGGGTGAAGTCGGCCGTGATCTCGATGCGGTCGCCGCGCGGGCGCACCCCCACCCCGGTAGAGCGGCGGTTGGCGGCCAGCATCATCACCGGCGCGGGGAGGATGTACGAGAGGAGGAGCGCCAGCTTGTGCACCGTGCGGCTGCGCCCCTGCTCGGAACGCGGCAGCTCGAAGGAGACGTTGTAGTGCGTGCTGAACCCCACCAGCTTCACGTCCCGCTGCTCGCGCCGCTCCCACGCGTCCAGCTCGCCGCGCAGGTAGAGGATGCTCTCCCACAGCGACCGCCCGGCGCGCGCCGCGCACCCGCGCTCGATCTCGATGACCGGGGTCGCCACCTCGATCACCCCCGTGTCGAAGTAGACCACGCCCCCCGTGGGAAGGTGGTACGAGGTGCCGATGCGGTGCATCAGGTTGCCGCGCACGAAGGCCCGCGGGTCTCCGAACACGTCTTCGGGACGTACCTGCTCGCCGTCCGCCAGCACGGAGAACTCGGCCTCCATCCCGATCGCGGCAAGCTCCAGGCGGTCCGCCCTGGCCGCGCCCTTCGCCGAAGTCCCGGCGCCTTTCTTGTTGTCTGTCGTCATCGCGCCCTAGCCTCGGCAATTTCCACGTCAGGACCGGGCACGGGCCCGGCCTCCTCCTCCCCCGGCGCATCCGAGGGGACCACCACGGTGTAGCCCAGGTCCAGGTGGAGCTGGTCGTCCGTCTCGCCAACCCCGTGCCCCCACGGCAGGGCGCGTATCCCCGGCAGTACCTTTTCCGCGATCCTCCCGTAACGGGTGATCGCCCGGTCGTCGTCCAGCCAGTCGTCGCCGATCCGGTAGATGTTGGCCGCCGTCCCCCACAGGTGCGGCGACGCGTGCCCGGAAAGGCGGTGCGACGGCGAGCGGTACCCGCCGTTCGCCGCCACGTGCACGTAGGTGCCCACCTCCTGGCGCAGCAGCTCCAGGTACGCGGCCAGCAGCGACACCGCGCATGGGATGTAGCGGGGCCAGGATGCGCGCAGCAGCTCCGTCTCCCGCACGTCCACGTTGATGAACTCCCAGAGCTGGAAGTGCGGCGCGAGCTGCGTATCCAGCGCCACGTCCCACGACGGGATCTCGTAGAAGAAGCGCGGCAGCCGCCGGAAGCGCCGCGAGCGGTCCCTCATCAACTCGCCGGGGCGCATCACGGCGCGGTACTCGGCGCCCAGCGTGGTCCCATCCACCATCTTGAGCACCGTCGCGTCAGGCATTCTTCTTCCCCGCGGCGCTCAGGTGGTTGTACACGGCGCGCGAGATGCGGGCGATGGTGTCGTGCCGCCCGCTGGCGCCCGGCTGCCACTCCGTCAGCACGGTGATCGCGTACGGCTTGCGGCCGGGGAGGTAGACGATGGCCGCGTCGTGCGCCACGGTGGAGATCTCCCCCGTCTTGTTGGCCACTTTGGCCCCGTCCGGCACCCCCGCGGGGATCCCGCTGCGGAACTCCTGCTCGTGCATGATCTCCAGCATGCGCGCCGAGGCCTCCACCGAGAAGGCGGTCCCTTCCTCGATGTGGCGCAGCGTCTTCACCATCCCCCGCGCGGTCACCCGGTTGCTGATCCCGGCCTCGTAGGCGTCGTTGTCCTCCACCCCGCGCGCCAGCTCCACCCCGTCGATCCCCAGCTCCTTGACGGAGGCGCGCAGGTCGTCCAGCCCTACCAGGTCCACCAGCAGGTTGGTGGCGAGGTTGCTGCTGGTGACGATCATGTGGAAGCACAGCTCGTCCACCTTTAGCGTGCGTCCCAGGTGCTGGGGGACCACCGCGTTGGCGTCGCGCGCGGCCTCCACGCGAAAGGGCTCGCCGTTGGCCACGCTCAGGAAGCGGTTCCGGATGTGCACCCGGCTTTCGCGCGCGAGCTGGCCGCGGTGGATCGCGCCGAACACCCCCACCAGGATCGGCACCTTGATGGTGCTGGCGGCGTGGAACCACTCGTCGCCCCGGTAGTCCCACCAGCCGCGGGTGTGGTAGTCGAACATGCAGCACGCCACCCGCTCGGCGCCCGCGTCCCTGCCAATCTGCTCGACCCGCGCCTTCAGGTCATCCGGGTCTGACGTCTCTGCCATGGGTGTGGTTGGAGTGTTCCTCGTGCGCCGAAGATCCGCTGCCGCATGGGGACGGCGCCCGGCGCGCAACCCGCGCGGCAA
>JAUJMI010000088.1:0-3939 GCA_030446945.1 Longimicrobium sp.
GGGGCTCGACCCCGAGCGACTCCTCCTGATCCCCTGCGGCTACGACCTGGACGCCACGCGGGCGGACGCGGAGCGCGCGCGGCCCAGGCTGGAGGCGCTCGCGCCACGCGCGCTCTCCGACGGGAATGCGGCGATCGGGCACAGCGCCTTCTTCAGCCGCTCCGGCCCGCGGGTGGTGGGCGGCATCGAAGCGCTCGCCGCGTGGCTCCACCCCGGCGCGCTCCCCGCGGACGCCGCCCAGGGGCGGCTGGAGCGGTGGTCGTAGGGCGCGCCGCTTGCACACCGCGCGAACCGCGGTGACGGGCATCATCCAACGAAACAACCGCCGGAGGCCGTACGATGCGCATCCCCACCCGCGTACACGGGGTGCTGGACTACCTCATGGGCGCGCTTCTCATCGCGGCGCCCTGGCTGCTGGGCTTCGCCACGGGCGGGCCGGAGCAGTGGGTGCCGATCGGCGCGGGCGCCGGCGCGCTCCTGTACTCCCTCTTCACCGACTACGAGCTGGGCGTGGCGAAGCGCATCCAGCTTCCGCTGCACCTGCTGCTGGATGGGATCGCGGGGGTGGTGCTGATCGCCTCGCCGTGGGTGCTGGGCTTCGACGAAAAGGTGTGGATCCCCCACGTGGCCGCGGGGGCGCTGGAGGTGGTCACCGCCTTCTTCACCAACACCATCCCCTCCTATGAGCGCCGACGCGCCCGCTGAGAGCGGCGAGTCCGGGCTGGACCTGTACGGGATGGACGTGGAGGAGGTCCGCGCCCGCTCCCGCATCCAGATCTACGCGGACGAGGGGGAGGGGGTGCACGCGGTGCGGATGGATCGCGGCATCGAGCTCTACGCGTGCTGCCAGGCCGCCGCGTCGCCCACGGACCAGAGTACGCCGCTGGTCTGGGTCGACGTGGCCGCCCCCGGTGACGAGGAGGCCCGCTTCCTCCGCGAGACGCTGGGGTTCCACCCGCTGGCGGTGGAGGACACCGTCCGCGGTCGCCAGCGCCCCAAGCTGGACCGCTACCCCGGCTACTTCTTTCTCGTGTTCTATTCCGCCGCCATCAACCCCGGGCGGGGGCGGATGGCGCTGCACGAGGTGCACGTCTTCATCGGGCGGCGCTTCATCGTGACGGTGCACGACCACGACATCTCTCCGCTCAGCGAGGTGCTGGTGCGCTGGCGCGCCAACGAGGCCGGCTTCCGCAACGTGGGGGCGCTGGCGCACGCCATCGTGGACACCATCGTCGACGGCTACTTCCCCGTGCTCGACCACTTCGCGGACCGGGTGGACGAGATGGAGGGGCGCATCTACTCCAACACCGCCGCCGGGCAGATCGCGTCGCTGGAGGAGGTGCTGGGGATGCGCCGCGAGCTCACCACGCTGCGGCGCGTGCTCGGCCCCGGGCGCGAGGTGCTGGGGACGCTGGTGCGGCGCGAGCTCCCCTTCCTCTCCCCCGACCTGATGCTGTATTTTCAGGACGTGTACGACCACTCCATCCGCGTGGTGGAAGAGACGGAGGCGCTCCGCGACCGCCTGGGGATGGCGATCGAGGCTCAGATGACCGTCTCCTCCAACCAGCTCAACCAGACGATGCGGCTGATGGCCGCCTGGTCCATCATCCTGATGGCGATGGCGTGGGTGGCGGGCGTGTACGGAATGAACTTCCGCGTGATGCCCGAGCTCCAGTGGCGCTACGGCTACTGGTGGGCGCTCGGCACCATGGCCGCTCTCGGCGGCGCCATCTTCCTGTACTTCCGCCGCAAGCGCTGGGTGTAACGTCGTCGCTTGCACCGTCCTTTACGGTTCGCCCGGCACGTCCAACTCCGGCCTCCTTTAGCCTCCAGAGGGAGAGTCATGCCGCTACCAGCCCGTCGCTGCAACTTCCGGATCGCCACCGCTTCCGTGCGCACCGTGGCACTCGCCGCCGTCCTCCTGGGCTGCTCGGACGCGGTGGCGCCGCCGGACCGGCCGGAGGAGCAGCCGATACGGCTGGAAACCTCCACGGGCGCGATCCACGGTACGCTCCTGCTGCCCGGCGGGCCGGGAGAGAAGCCGGTCGCACTGATCGTCGCCGGATCGGGGCCCACGGACCGCGACGGCAACAGTGCGCTGATTTCCGGGGCCAACAACAGCCTCAAGCTGCTCGCCGAAGGGCTCGCGGAGCACGGGATCGCCTCGGTGCGCTTCGACAAGCGCGGCGTGGGCGCGAGCCGCGCGGCCGGGCCCGCCGAGTCGGAGCTGCGCTTCGACACGTACGTGGACGATGCCGCCGCGTGGGCGCGCCTCCTCGGCTCCGACCCGAGGTTCTCCACCGTCACGGTGATCGGCCACAGCGAGGGGTCCCTGGTCGGGATGCTTGCCGCCCAGCGGGCGCGGGTGGACGCCTTGGTGTCCCTCGCCGGAATCGCCAGACGAGCCTCCGACGTGCTCCGCGACCAGCTCCGTCCCCAGCTCACGCCGGAGCTCTGGCAGGCGAACGAGCGCATCCTTGCGGAGCTCGAGGCCGGGCGTACCACGGACGCCGTACCCGGAGCGCTCCTCGCGCTGTACCGGCCGAGCGTACAGCCGTACCTGATCTCCTGGTTCCGGTACGTGCCGGCGGCCGAGATCTCCCGCCTCCGCATTCCCACGCTCATCGCGCAGGGCACCACCGACATCCAGGTCGGCGTGGGAGAGGCGCAGGCGCTCAAGGCGGCCCGGCCGGACGCGGAGCTGCTGGTGGTGGAGGGTATGAACCACGTGCTCAAGCTGGTACCCGCGGCCCCGGAAGCACAGCGTGCCTCGTATTCCGATCCCACGCTCCCGGTCGCGCCCGCTCTCCTGGACGCCACCGCCCGTGTCATACGGGCTGCGCCCCGCCTCCCCTGAACGCTGCGCAGGCGCCGTCTTCCCGTGGTTCCTCGGCAAGCACACCGGATGGGCTTGACGGCGCATCGCTCCAATTCCACTGAGGCGGAGCGGGCGCCGTTTTTGCGCCGCCGCGTCCGCATGCGAAACTCCCTTGCTTCCGTCCTGCTGATCCTCGCGGGCGCGTGCGCCTCCGCGCCGTCCGCCGCGCCCCCGACCGCCGCGGGCCCGGACCCCACAACCCCGCGCACGGCGTCGCCCAACCACCCCGGATTCGACATCGGCCGCTACCCCGGTGACGCGGCGCTTCAAGCGTGGCGCGGCGCCGCGCCGTACGAGTGGGTGGGCTACTACCTCCCCGCACCCTGCCACCGCGACGCGTCGTGGAGCGGAAAGCGAGCCGCGCTCCAGGCGATGGGCTACGGATTCGCGGTGATCTACGTCGGCCAGCAGCAGTTCGAGGGGGACACCGCCACCGCGAGGCCGGGCGCCCCCATCATCTGCTCGCGCACCCTGCTCACCGCCGAGCGGGGCCGCACGGACGGCGCGGATGCCATCGCACGCACCGCGGCGGAGGGATTCCCGGCGGGAACGGCCATCTTCCTGGACGTGGAGCGCTTCACCACGCTGACGCCGGAGATGTCCGCCTACGTGGGCGCCTGGACGAGCGCGGTGCGGCGCGATGGCCGCTTCCGCCCGGCCATCTACGCCCACCGCGACAACGCCGTCGCGCTACGCGGAGTCGTGCAGGGCGCGCCCGTCCCCTTCTGGGTGGCGGGCGGCCAGGGCTTCTCCCTCGCGCGCGCCCCGCGCGAGAGCGGCATCGACTTCGCCACGGTCTGGCAGGGCCTGCCTGCCCCGCGCAGCTGGGCGGGCGTCACCCTGACGGTGGACGAGAACGTATCGGCGACCGCCTCGCCGTCCGCGCCCTAAGCGGGAACAGGCGTGATCCGCCCACGCCGTCCGTTCAGGGACGAGTTGAGTGATACCGTTTCTCGCGAATCCGTGTGCATCGAATGAACGGTCTTACGCGAAGGCGCGAGGGCGCAAAGAAAACACTTCCGTGTCTTTCCTTCGCGTCTTCGCGCCTTCGCGTGACACCT
>JAUJMI010000088.1:4039-10567 GCA_030446945.1 Longimicrobium sp.
TCCGCTGATGATCTGCCTGCCGTTCTTCACGATCTGGCACTGGAAAGGGCGCTACATCGGCGAGCACAGTGACCTGTGGGGCGGATTGCTCCTGGTCGAGACATCCGGCTGGATGAAGCTGGTCTACCTCTTCCGGCACATGCTCCCCGATCTGCGCCGCGAGGGCCGCTATGCCGTGCGGCTGGAGTGATCCGCGTGAGACGCGGGCGCGACCCCGATGAAGACGAAGCGGCCCCGGCGGATGGTGGGCCGGGGCCGCTTACAGATTCCTCTGGGGAGCTCGTCTCCAGTCATCGGCTCCCGGTTGGCTCCCGCGCGCCGAAGCACCTCCAGCGCGGCGGAAAGGCCGGGGCGCTCGGCTCGCTCACGGAAGTAGCTCTCGGTGCCCTCCTCCGCGTCTCCGCGCCTCCGCGTGAGACATGCCGTTGGGCGCGCGTGATACGGATGCAGATGTAACGGCCCCGGTCCAGAGCGGACCGGGGCCGTTCTCGCATCCCGCGGAGGCTGGGTCGGGGTCGGCGAGGAGAGAGTGCGGATTCCGGGAGAGTGGCGCGCAGGGCGGGATGCGACGGGATGGATCAGGGGCTCGAGAAGCGGATGGTCACGCCGTTGGCAAGGCCGATCGCCCCGCTGAACTGCGAGCCGTTGTCCGACACGCGGTTGCCGGCGCCATCCGTGGTGCCGCTCGGGGAGACGATGCGCACCTTGTCCGGCGACGCTTCGGTGTTGCCGTAGTCATCGTCCATATAGAACGCGCCGTCCGCGGTGAAGCGTGCTTCGTGGTTGTTGAGGGTGCGCAGCACGGCGCTCACGTACCTCTTCAGCTCGCCGTAGCTGCTCCAGCGCCCGCCGTACAGGTGGATGTTGCACTCGCCGCTCTCGTGGCGGCCGTTGGCCTCGCGGCCGCGGCGCATCTCGGTGGTGACCTCGCGGACGGCGCGGCTCACCCAGGGGTCGCGGCAGGGGCCGTTCTGCGCGGCGGCGGGGGCGGCCGCGGTGAGGGCGGCGACGGCGACTGCGGATGCGAAGATCGTGTGACGGAAGCTCGGCATGGTCTCGCGGATCTTGTGTTGGAGGGGATCTGACGTGAATTCGAGTAGCACGATAGATTGGGACCGTCACCCCTGCGTGATCTGGGCGTGATTCGCCGGAATCGCTCGGCTTCTCCCCATCCCGACGGCATGATCCGACTTCGTACCCTGGGCTCGATCGACCTCCGCTCGGCGGAGGATGGCGAGCTTCGGCAGGTGCTGACGCAGCCCAAGCGGTTTGCCCTCCTAGCGTACCTGGTGGTGGCCGGGCGCGGCGCGTTCCACCGGCGCGACACGCTCTTCACCCTCTTCTGGCCGGAGTCGGACGCGGAGCGCGCGCGTAGCTCGCTGAGGACCGGCCTCCACTTCCTGAGGCGCGCGCTGGGCGCCAACGTGATCGCCGGGCGGGGCACGGAGGAGGTCGGGATCGCGCCGGGGGCGGTGTGGTGCGACGCGCTCGCCTTTGAGGAGGAGCTGGAGGCCGGCCGGCCCGAGGCGGCGCTGGAGCTGTACCGCGGGCCCCTTCTCGCCGGCTTCAACCTGGCGGGGATGGCGGACTGGGAGCGCTGGCTGAGCGGTGAGCGCGAACGACTGCGGCGGCGCGCGGTGGAGGCCGCCGAGTCGCTGGCCGCGCGCGCGGACGAGGAGGGGGATGCTCCCGCGGTGGCCCGGTGGGCGCGCCGTGCGGCCGCGCTGGACCCCGACGACGAGGGCTCGCTGCGCCGCCTGATGCAGCGCCTGGCCGCGCACGGCGACCGGGCGGGGGCAATCTACGCTTACGAGGAGTTCGCGAAGCGCCTCCGCGCGGACTTCGAAGCCGAGCCATCGCGCCAGACGCGCGCCCTCGCCGACGAGATCCGCCGCGGCGCCGCCGATCCAGAGCCGCCCGCGCGCCCGTCTTCCCCGCCTCGCCCCGTTTCCGCACCGAGCATCCAGGCCGTGGCGGTTGCGGCGCCCGCGCACGTCAGCGAGCCGGAGTCCGAGACGGTCGCGGCGCCCGCGCGGGCCGCCGAGCCGGAGGCGGATCGAGTGCCGCCTCATGCGGCGGAGCCTGCTCCGGCCACGAAGCTCGCGCCCGCCGCGGACGTAGCGCCGCCGGTGGCCGAAAACCACATTCCAGCGCGTCCGCGGCAAATCCGGCGACGGTGGATGGCGGCGCTGGTGGCGATCGCCCTGTGTGCTTCGATCGTGGGGGTGTGGCGCTTCCGAGGATCGGCGGTGCGGACGGCGGCGGTCGGGGCGCCTGAAGAGCTGGTGGCGGTCCTCCCCTTCGCGGTGTACGGGCGGGGGGAGATGGCGTACCTGCGCGAGGGGATGGTGGACCTCCTCTCCACCAAGCTGGACGGCGCGGGCGATCTGCGCAGCGTGGATGCGCGGGCGCTCCTCGCATCGCTGAGCGCCACCGCGGCGGGAGGGCCGGGCGCGGGCGGCGACGCGGCCGCACGACTCGGCGCCAACCTGTTCGTCATGGGGAGTGTGGTGGAAGCGGGGCCGCACCTCCAACTCCGAGCCGCGCTGTATCGCCAGACGCCCGACGGCCCGACGCCGCAGTCCGACGCGGCGGTGGAGGGGGCGCGCGACTCGCTGCCCCGGCTCGTGGACCGGCTGGCCGCGCAGCTGCTGGCCGGGCGCCTCAGCGGGCCCCGCGCGCGGCTCCAGCGGACGGCGGTGCTCACCACGCCGTCCGTGCCCGCGCTCAAGGCGTACCTGCAGGGCGAAAGCGCCCTGCGCGCCGGCAACTCCGACGAAGCCAAGGCGGCGCTACAGCGCGCGGTGCAGGAGGACACCACCTTTGCCCTCGCCTGGTACCGGCTCTCAGTGGCGGTGGCGGGGTCGGGGGAGCGCATCGGGGAGGCCGCGCGGCAGGCGGTGCGCTACGCCGGCCGACTGGAGCCGCACGACCGCCTACTCCTGCAGGCGTGGCTCGCGTCGTGGGAGTTCCGCTACGCCGACGCGGAGCGGATGTACCGCCAGGCCCTCGCCGCCCGCCCGGACGACGTGGAGGCGTGGAGCCAACTCGCGCAGGTGATCTTCCACGGGGCCGCGCCGCGGGGCCGCTCCACGGCCGAGTCGCGCCCGGCGTGGGAACGCGTGCTGGCGCTGGAGCCGGACAACGTGGACGCCCTGGGCTACCTGGCACGCATCGCCATGGCGGAGCGCCGGCTGGCGGACGCGGACACCCTGCTGGCCCGCGCCCTCGCGCTGAATCCCGAGAGCGACCGCGCTCTGGTGTGGCGAGGCTACCGCGGCATCCTCCTGGACGACCGCGCGGCATTGGACTCGGCAGTAGCGGGGATGCGCCGGGTGAGCGACCTTGCGGCGTGGGTGATCGCGTGGCGGATGGTGGAGGACACGCGCGACCCGCTCCGCGCCCGGCGCATGGTGGAGCCGCTCCTGGATCCCGTGCGCCCGGCCCGCGTCCGCGCCAGCGGCCGCGTTCTCCTGGCGCACACGGAGGTGGCGCGCGGCCGATGGCGAACGGCCCGCGCCCAGCTCGACTCCGCCGCCGAGCTGGACCCCGCGGTGGCGATGCAGGCGCGCACCCTGTTCGCCGTCCTCCCCTTCGTCCCCGTGGAGCGGTCGGAGGTGGAGCGGGTGCGGGCCGCGCTCCTGGCCCGGAGCGCGGGGATCGCCGATGCGCCTCCAGGGGTCGAGCCGCGGTCGCCCACTCCGCCGTACGTGGAGCTCCAGCTGCACGCGCTGGGGCTGCTGGAGGCACGCCTCGGCAACCTGGCGGCGGCGCTGGGGTATGCGCGCCAGCTCGACGGCTTCGACCCGCCCACGGCCGGGGTGCGCATCCGGGGGCCGCTGCTGGCGGACGGGGTGCGGGCGCACGTGGCGTGGCTGGGCGGCAATCCGGCGCACGGGCTGGCCGTGATCGACAGCGCATGGCAGGAGTTCGACCGCAAGCCCGAGGTCTTCCCGTACCTGCTCGATTCCGGGCATCCGCGCTTCCTGCGCGCCGAGCTGCTGCGCATGTCGGGGCGGCACCGCGAGGCGCTGGCGTGGTATGGATCGGTGACGGAGCACTTCGACAAGAGCATCGTGTACGTGGCCCCGGTGCACCTGCGCACCGCCGAGATCCTGGACCGCCTGGGCCGCCCCGCCGAAGCCGCAGCGCACTACCGGCGCTTTGTCGAGCTGTGGCGGGAGAGTGACCCCGTGCTGCGCCCGCGGGTAGAGCGGGCGCGCCGACGACTTCAACGATTGCAGCCATGACCATCCCGATCCGCGCCCTCGCGGCGCCTCTCCTCCTCGCGGCCGTGCAGGCCGTGTACGCCCCCGCCGCCGCGCAGACGACCGCGCCGGTGCGCCGCGACCCCACCTTCGACCTGAGCGTGCGCAACATCATGCGTGGCGAGGGCCTCGTCGGGCGCTCGCCGGACGAGGTGCGGTGGTCGGAGGACTCGCGCACCGTCTATTTCCGCTGGCGCAACCCCGAGACGCGCGACACGACGACGCACATCTACCGAGTCCGCGCGGCGGGCGGCGCGCCGGAAATGGTGCCGGACAGCCTCGCGTACCGCACCGCCCCCGCGCAGTCGGGCGACTGGAACCCGGAGCGCACCCGCCGCGCATCCGAGCGCGGCGGCGACATCTTCGTGGTGGACGCCACCGGCCGCGAGCGCCGCATCACCGACACGCCCCAGCGCGAACGGCAGCCGCACCTGTCGGCGGACGGGCGCACGGTCTACTTCCTCTCCGGCAACAACGTCTTCGCGATGGAGGTGGATGGCGGCATCCTGCGCCAGATCACCGACCTGCGCCTGGAGGCCGCGCCCGCCCGCGACACGGCGAAGGGGCAGCGCCGCTTCCTGGAGAACCAGCAGCGCGAGCTGCTGGACGCCGTGCGCGACCGCCGCGAGGAGCGCCTCCACCGCGCCCGCGAGGACTCGCTGCGGGCACGCGTGCCGGCCGTGTACCTGGGCAAGGACGTCACCCTGCAGGGCGCCGAGGTATCGCCATCGGGCCGCTACGTCCTGCTGACCACCAACGCGCGGGTGGATGGGCAGAAGACGACCATCGTTCCCAACTACATCACCGAAAGCGGCTTTACGGAAGACATCCCGTCGCGCACCAAGGTGGGCGACGTGCAGGCGGGGGGCCGGGTGGGGATCCTGGAGCTGGCGACGGGGAAGGTGTCGTGGGTGGAGGCGGAGAAGGAGCGCCGACCCTCGATCGCCGCGCTGGGGTGGGCGCCGCGCGCGGACCGGGCGCTCCTCATGGCGATCCCCGAGAACTTCAAGGACCGCTGGATCTACGTGGCCACGCCGGACGCGCGCACCACGCTGATCGAGCACCTGCACAACGACGCGTGGGTCGGCGGACCCGCCTTCTTCTCCGCGGGCTGGGCGGGCGACGACCGCGTCTGGTTCATCTCGGAGAAGACGGGCTACTCGCACCTCTACACCGCCCCCGCGAGCGGCGGCGCCATCACCCCGCTCACCCACGGCAACTGGGAGGTGACGGACGTGCAGCCCTCGGCGTACGGGCGCCGCTTCCACATCACCACCAGCGAGACGCACCCGGGCGAGCGCAGCCTGTACGTGGTGAGCATCGACGGCGGCCCGCGCACCCGCCTCACGACGCTGGAAGGGTGGACGGAGGCGCGGGTGTCGCCGGACGGGCGCTGGGCGGCCCTCCTCCACTCCGTCGCAGACGCGCCTGCGGAGCTGTACCTGATGCCGGTGGGCCGCGGCGCCACGCCGCGCCGCGTAACGACCTCGACCACCGCCGAGTTCCGCCGCGGGCCCTGGATCCGCCCGCAGGTGGTGACCTTCCAGGCGCGCGACGGGGCCACGGTGTACGCGCGCATCTACCGTCCGCGCGACCTGGGTGCGGCATCCAATGGTGGCGGCGTCCTCTTCGTGCACGGCGCGGGGTACCTCCAGAACGCGCACCGCGGGTGGAGCACGTACTACCGCGAGTACATGTTCAACCACCTCCTCGCGTCGCGCGGGTACACGGTGATGGACGTGGACTACCGCGGATCGGCGGGGTACGGCGGCGCGTGGCGCACGGGGATCTACCGCCACATGGGCGGCAAGGACCTCTCCGACCACGTGGACGCCGCGCGCTGGATGGTGGCGAACGAGGGGGTCGACGCCAAGCGCGTGGGCCTCTACGGCGGGTCGTACGGCGGCTTCATCACGCTGATGGGCCTGTTCACGGAGCCGGACGTCTTCCGCTCGGGCGCCGCGCTGCGTTCGGTGACGGACTGGGCGCACTACAACCACCCGTACACCGCGCGCATCCTCACCCAGCCGCAGGACGACACGCTGGCCTACCGCCGCTCGTCCCCGATCTACTTCGCCGAGGGCCTCCGCGGAGACCTGCTGATTGCGCACGGCATGGTGGACACGAACGTGCACTTCCAGGATGTCGTGCGCCTCACGCAGCGCCTGATCGAGCTGGGGAAGACGAATTGGGAGCTGGCCGTGTACCCCGTGGAGGACCACGCCTTCACCCGCCCCGAGTCGTGGGCGGACGAGTACCG
>JAUJMI010000472.1 GCA_030446945.1 Longimicrobium sp.
CCCCCGGTCCTCCGGGAGCACACGCGGGGTGCCGGGGGTCACCGACGGGGGTACGGCGAGCGCCGGTCAGCACAGTCGCCGCACGCGCCGAGGAGTCCGCGTGGCCGAGCACGAAGCGACCGAGCCGAGTGCGGGGGTCGTGCGGTGCGAGGGCGCCGTGGACGGGCCGGGAGGCGCAGTCGGACGTGACGGTGCTCCTGTCGTTCCTGGACGTCGACGGCGCGCCGGCGTGGGTGCTCAGGGACCTCCTTCCGGGCATCGACCCGGAGCGCTACTGGGTGAGGGTGCGCGCCATCGCGCACGACGGGCAGTGGCTTGGGGTGCTGGTGGTGGCCGAGTCCCGGCGGTGGATGCTCGCGCGCCGCGCCGAGGAGTCGGTGGACGCCGGCGGTGACGTGCTGGAGCTTTGCCTGGCGCGCGCCCTGATGATGCGCGAGCGTGCGCAGGCGGAGGAGACGAGGCGGCAGGCGCTCCGCAGCCTCGCGGACGTCACCACCGGGCGCATGCGCGACAGCGAGCGCGCCGCCGAGGAGGCCCGCGGCGCCGCCGCGGCCGCGCAGGTGCGCGCCGACGCCCTGGAGCGCGCCGCGGCCAGCGCCACCGAGATGCTGATGGACGCCCACGTGGACCTGGACCGCCGCGCCGCCCGCCACCAGCGCCAGACGCGCGTCCTATACCTGCTGCGCAAGCTGCTGGAGGGGAACGCCCGCGGCATGGACCCGCGTGCGCTGGCCGAGGAGATCGTGCGCACCGTGAGCGAGGCGTTCGGCGGGGGGCGCTGCTCGATGCTCCTGATCGACGAGAGCGACCCCGCGATCCCCGAGCTTCGGCTGTGCGCGGGCGTGGGGCTGCCGCCGGTGGTGGACGGCGCCAGCCTGCGCGTGCCGCTGGGCACGGGAATCTCGGGCGAGGTGGCGCGCTCCGGCATCGCCGTCGTCGTGCGCGACCCCGCCGAGGGCGACCCGCACCGCCTGGTGGGCGACGAGTGGTACACGGGCGACGCCTTCGTCTCACTCCCCCTGGTGTGCCGCGGCCACCTCCTGGGGGTGCTCAACATCACCAACTTCCGCTCTGGAACGGTGGACGACTACGAGGTGGAACAGCTGCGGCTGGTGGCGCTCTGCGTGGGTCTCCTGGTGGACCACGCCGGGCTGCAGGAGCGCGTGTTCGAGGCGGCCGGATGACGACCGCGGACACGGCCGCCGCCGAAGAGCTGGGCGCGTTGATCCGCGCGGCGGCCACCCGGCCGCTGAGCGCGGACGAGGCGGAGCGGGCGTTCAACGAGGTGATGGAGGGGCGCGCCACCCCCGTGCAGATGGCCGCGCTCCTAGTCGCCATCCGCGTGCGCGGCGCCGTCTCCAGCGAGGTGGCGGGCGGCGTGCGCGCGCTGCGCCGGGCGATGATCCCGGTGCCCACCGACACGGCGGGGCTGGTGGACACCTGCGGCACGGGCGGCGGGGCGATCACCACCTTCAACATCTCCACCGCGGCGGCGCTGCTGGCCGCCGGGGCGGGGGTGCGCGTGGCGAAGCACGGCAACCGCTCCTTCACCTCCCGCTGCGGCAGCGCCGACGTGCTGGAGGCGCTCGGCGTGCGCCTGGACCTGCCGCCGGAGCGCGAGGCGCAGGTGCTGGAGGAGTGCGGGATCGTCTTCATGTTCGCGCCGCTCCACCACCCCGCCATGAAGCACGTGGGCCCCATCCGCCGCGAGCTGGGGATGCCGACGCTGATGAACGTGCTGGGCCCCGTCACCAACCCCGCCGGCGCGCGGCGCCAGGTGGTGGGCGTCTCCGACCTCGCCCTCCTCGACCTGATCGCGGGCGCCCTGGCGGAGCTGGGCCACGAGCGCGCGCTGGTCGTCCACGGGCAGCCGGGCCTCGACGAGGTGAGCCCCATCGGCACCACCGAGATCCTGGAGGTGGATGCCGGCACCGTCAGCCGCCGCACCTTTGACCCCGCCGAGCTGGGGTGGGAGCCGTTCACCGTGCGCGGCCTGGAGGGCGGCGACCCGCAGGACAACGTCCGCACCGTAGTCTCCGTGCTGCGCGGCGAGACGGGAGGCGTGGCCCGCGCCGCCGTGCTCCTCAACGCCGGCGCCGCCATCTACGTATCCGGCCAGGTGGATTCGTTCGAAGAAGGCATCACCTCGGCCGCGGCCGCCCTGGACGCCGGCCGCGGCTGGGACGCCCTCCAGCACCTCCGCGACGCATCGCGACGGTAAGTCCTGCTCTGTCGACGCACTCCGCCCCTGCCGCGCTCCTTGCCGGCAGAGGTCGGCTTTATCGCGGCGGCTCGGCGACCTCCGACCTGGCAGATCGGAGCCAGAAGACCCGCGTCTTGCCCCTGTTGCGCCTGTGTGAGCTTCGGCGGAGACCCCCGGCACTCGCCGAGCCCCGGGCACGCACAGTAGACCCTTCGCTCCGCGCCGAGTTCTGGAGCCGGGGAGAGGGCTCGGTGGCGCCGTCGCTCAGGATGACGAAAAAAGGGGGGCCTAGGGTGGGCGACCAAAGAGGAACCCGCCGCACTCGAGACCGCTTCAGCGGTCTTCCCGTGGTTCCAGCCGGGGCTTCAGCCCCCGCTGTTGCGGCACCGATGCGCGCCCCAGAGCCTGCGAAGGCGGGCTTCCCGCGGTTGTTGCCGTGGTTTCAACCGCCACCACCAACGCCCCCGCCCGGATCGAAGTCCAGGCGGGGGCGCATGTCTGAAGCCGCGCGAGCTACAGCGTGAAGACCGCGCGCAGGTCCCAGGGGCCGGGGATCGGCGGGGGGGTCCCCGGGTCGAGCACCATCATGCGGCGGCCCTCCTTAGAGATCCGCCCCACCACGAACGGTACCGGCTGCGCCTCCTGCATCGTCGTCGCTCCGGCGGAAAGGGTGGGCCGCAGCGCGGACCGGGCCGGCCCCCCCAGCCGCCGCCCGCG
>JAUJMI010000089.1:0-2129 GCA_030446945.1 Longimicrobium sp.
GTGCACAAGGGCAACATCATGAAGTTCACCGAGGGCGCCTTCAAGACGTGGGGCTACGAGCTGGCCGAGCGCGAGTTCGGTGACCGCGTTTTCACCTGGGCCGAGTACGACCGCATCAAGGACGCGCAGGGCGAGGACGCGGCCAACGCGGCGCAGAAGGCGGCAGAGGGCGACGGGCGCATCATCATCAAGGACTCCATCGCCGACGCCTTCCTCCAGCAGATCCTGACGCGCGGCAGGGACTACGACGTGATCGCCACCCTGAACCTGAACGGCGACTACGTCTCCGACGCGCTCGCGGCGCAGGTGGGCGGCATCGGGATCGCGCCCGGAGCGAACATCAACTACGTTACCGGTCACGCCATCTTCGAGGCCACGCACGGCACCGCGCCCAAGTACGCCGGCAAGGACATGGTCAACCCGGGGTCGGTGATCCTCTCCGGCGAGATGATGCTTCGCTACATGGGCTGGGGCGAAGCGGCGGACCTGATCGTCAAAGGTCTCGAAGGCGCCATCACGGCCAAGACCGTTACTTACGACTTCGAGCGGCTGATGGAGGGCGCCACCAAGGTGTCGTGCTCCGAGTTCGGCCGCCGGATCATCGCCCACATGTAAGGTGTACGTGCCGCCCGGCTGCCCCAGCGACGCCGGGCGGTTCGTTTCCCATCGCGATTGCAAGCCATCCTGATGAAGATATCCGTTCGCCGCGCCGGCCCGGCCGGGCAGCGGACCGCGCTGCTCGTCGCCCCCGTCTTCGAGGGCGCCGCTCCCGATGCGATGCTCGGCGCGGAGGCCGGCGCCGCGCATGCCCGCGGCGACTTCGGCGGCAAGGAGGGGGAGAGCGTCCTCCTCTACCCCGCCTCCGGCCCCGAGCGCCTCCTGCTGGTCGGCGTGGGGAAGGCGGATGCGCTTACGGGGGAGAAGCTGCGCCGCCTGGGCGGGACCGCCGCCAAGCAGGCCGCGAAGGCGCGCGCTTCCCAGGCCACCATCCTCCTCCCGGAGAGTGCGGTAGGGGCGCACGAGGCCGGCCGCGCCGTCGCGGAGGGCGTGGTGCTGGGCGCCTACACCTTCACCGAGCTCAAGGCGCTCCCCGAGGGCCAGCCCGCGCCGGTGGAGCTCGACTCCGTCACCCTCCTCCTCCCGGAAGGCGCGGACCAGGGCGCGGCGGCGGAGGGCGCGCGCGTCGGCGAGATCGCGGCGCGGGCCGAGAACCTCGCGCGGGACCTGGGGAACCTTCCCGGGAACGTCGCCACGCCGACGTACCTGGGGGGCGTGGCCGAGCGGATCGGGCGCGAGCACGGTATGAACGTCACCATCCTGGGTCCCGCCGAGATGGAGGCGGAGGGGATGGGCGCGCTGCTGGCCGTGGCGCGCGGCACCGACGAGGAGCCGCGCTTCATCGTGCTGGAGCACCGTGGCGGCGCCGAAGGCGACCGGCCGCTGGTGCTGGTGGGGAAGGGGCTCACCTTCGACGCGGGCGGCATCTCCATCAAGCCGGGGCCGGGGATGGAGGAGATGAAGTTCGACATGTGCGGAGGCGCGGGCGTCCTCGCCGCCATGCAGGCGATCGGCGAGCTCCAGGTGCGCGCGAACGTGGTCGGTGTCGTCCCCTCCAGCGAGAACCTGCTCGGCGGGCGCGCCATGAAGCCGGGCGACGTCTTCCGCGCCCACTCCGGCAAGACGTTCGAGGTGGTGAACACGGACGCGGAAGGCCGCCTGATCCTGGCCGACGCCCTTTCCTACGCGCGCCGATTCGACCCCGCCGCCGTGCTGGATGCGGCCACGCTGACCGGCGCCTGCGTGATCGCGCTGGGGCACCAGGCCACCGGCGTCATGGGGAACGACGACGCGCTGATCGCCGAGGTGCGCGCCGCGGGCGAGCGCACCGGCGAGCGCTGCTGGCAGCTCCCCATGTACGAGGAGTACCGCGAGCAGATCCGCAGCGACTACGCGGACATCAAGAACAGCGGCGGGCGCCCGGCCGGCGCCATCACCGCCGGCTGGTTCCTGCGCGAGTTCGTGTCGTACCCGTGGGCCCACCTGGACGTGGCGGGGACCGCGTGGGGCGAGGGGAAGCTGTCGTACCAGGTGAAGGGCGCCACCGGGGTGCCCACGCGCCTCTTCGTGGA
>JAUJMI010000089.1:2229-10536 GCA_030446945.1 Longimicrobium sp.
GGCTGGGAGATGCGCGCGCTGAACGGCGCCTCCTTCGACCTGCAGCGCATCCCGCTGGTGGACGTCACCGCCCTGCGCGTGGAGCGCGACCTGAACGAGGTGAGAGTGGAGATCTCCACCTTCCGCCTCCCCGACGCGCGCGCCTTCGCGCTGATCGAGGGGGCGGACGGCGACTACAACTCGCGGATCCTGCGCGGCTACTTTTCGCGCCCGCTGGGGCGGCGGTTCATGATGCAGGCGGGGCTCGACCTCTCGCAGAGCGCCGGATTCCGGCGGCTGGACCCGTTCAGCATCAACACACTGATGGGCCGCCTGAGCTACCAATTCCGCCCCGACCTGGGCCTGCAGCTCGACTACCGCCGCTCCGCCATCGACACGGAACAGGAGGTCGGGAGCGCGGTCTTTTTGCAGGAGAGCCTCGACCGCACCGAGGTGGTGCTGCGCGGGCGCGGGCGCTTCCTGAACCGGCTCTGGCTGGATGCGGGGATCGGGCAGAGCCGCGAGAACCCCGCCGCGGCCGACTCCATCAATGCGGACGTCAGCTCCGTGCAGGGGTTCGGCCGCGCGGCGATGGACGTCGGCATCGGCAACGTCTCCGGCGCGTTCCGCCTGCACCGCGGCGACGAGGGCTCGTACGCGCCCAACGCCAGCGAGGTCTCCGCCCGCGCCGTCCTGGCGCCGCTCCCCTGGCTGACCGCGCGCGGCGAGGTGCGCCTCCGTACCCTCGGCGGCGAGGCCGGCACCGAGACCGACGCGATGGTGCGCGCCGGCCCCTTTGCGGGCGTGTCGCTCTTCGGCCAGATCGGCGCCGGAATCCGTGCCATCCCCTTCCTGGCCGACACCGCGCTCTCGCTGCGCACCTTTGGCGGGCTGGTGGGACGCACCCCGCTCGAAGTCCCCGACACGATCGGCGTCATCCGCCTCCGCCAGCCGACGCTCGCCGGCATGCGCGCGGGGGCCGAGCTGGCGCGCGGCCCCTATCAGCTCGGCGCCGCCTTCGTCGCGCACGACGTGGAGTCCGTCGCGCCGTACGGCCTCTCTTTCGACCGGGGAGCCGGCCTCGGCGACGGCGGCGCGGTCACTGCGCTGGAGGGGTACGCCTCCGTCCCGATCTTCTGGGAAAACCTGCGCTTCGACGGCTGGTTCGTGCGCCGTCTGGACGCGGTGACGCGCCGCTACCTCCCGAGCTACTTCGGCCGCGGCGCGCTCGAGTTCCGCAACGTCTACCGCGACGGCAACCTGGAGCCGCTGCTCCGAGTCGAAGCCGAGGGCCGTGGCCGCAGCCCACTCCCCGAGCCCGCCGAGGAGACGACGGGCCTCACCCCGCGCTACACCGTCTTCAACCTGTTCGTGCAGGTCCGCATCGTGGACGTGCGCGTCTTTTACCGCCTGGACAACGCCTTCAACCAGCCCGGCTTCGACATCCCGGGCACCCAGATCGCCGGCTCCCGAGCGCTGTACGGTGTGCGCTGGTTCTTCAGGAACTGAAAAAGACTGGCCTCACGCGGAGGCGCAGAGGCGCGGAGAACTGCAAATGCGGTCTCACCCAGAGACACAGAGCCACAGAGAGAACAGCAAACGTTTCTCTGGGGCTTGCAGTTCCCCCCTGTGCCTTCTCTCTGTGTGAGACTTTGTCTTTTGTTGTTCTCCGCGTCTCCGCGTGAGCCCTGCAGTTCGGGGCCTCGCACCATCTTCGGGGTTGCTCCCGCACCCCGTTCGGGGTAACTTCCGCCCTCTATGATTCGAAGCATGACGGGGTACGGGGAGGCTGAGCGGGAGACCGCGGCGGGTACCCTTCGGGTTGAGGTGCGGACGGTAAACCACCGTCATCTCAACGTGAACTTCCGCCTTCCGAACGCCCTCGCGCGGTGGGAAGGGGAGCTTCGCGAATGGCTGCGCGCCCACTTCGCCCGCGGCCACGTCAACTGCTCCATCCGCCTGGAGCCCCCCGCCGGAAGCGCCGCCGCGCGCGGCCTGCGCATCGACGAGGAGCGCGTGCAGGCGTATCTGGCTCTCTTCCGCGACATGGGCACCCGCTTGGGCGTGGCGGGCGAGCCGGACCTGGCGCTGCTTACGCGCTTCAACGACGTCATCGTCCGCGACGAGGGCGACGCGGAGCAGGTGGAGGTGACGGCCGAGGAGCTGCGCGCCGCATTGGACGACTCCGCGCGGCAGAACCTGCGGATGCGTGAGGACGAGGGGCGCCGCCTCCACGACGACCTGGAAGCACGGCTCCGCGCCATCGACGCGGCGCTGCGGGCGGTGGAGGAGCGCGCGCCGGCGCGGCTGGTGGCGGAACGGGATCGCCTGCGCGCGGCCATCGCGGAGCTGGCGGGCGGAGTCGCGGTGGATCCGGACCGGCTTGCGCAGGAGGTGGCGTACCTGGCCGAGCGCTGGGACGTCAACGAGGAGCTGGTGCGCTTCCGCTCGCACAACGAGCTCTTCCGCGAGCTGCTGGCGGCCGAGGCGGCGGAGCCGGTGGGGAAGCGCCTCTCCTTCCTGGTCCAGGAGATGAACCGAGAGGCGAACACGATCGGCTCCAAGGCCAATGACGCGGCGATCTCGCACCGCGTGGTCGCCATCAAGGAGGAGATCGAGCGCCTTCGGGAGCAGGTGGAGAACGTCGAGTGACGGAAGGGCTGGCGGGACGCACCTTTCCGCTGGTCCTGGCCGCCCCCTCGGGCGCCGGCAAGACGACCATCGCCCGGGCTCTGCGCGAGCGGCGCAAGGACGTGGTCTTCTCCGTCTCCGCCACCACGCGCCCCCCGCGCCCCGGCGAGCGCGACGGCGTGGATTACCACTTCGTGGACCACGCCGAGTTCCGCGGGATGATCGACGCGGGCGAGCTGATCGAGTGGGCCGAGGTGCACGGCAACCTGTACGGCACCCCGTCGCGCAACGTGGCCGACGCGGTCGCAAGGCACGAGTACCTCCTCCTGGACATCGACGTCCAGGGCGCGCGCCAGATCCGCCGCAAGCTGCCGGAAGCCGTCTTCGTCTTCGTGCTGCCGCCCTCGGGGCAGGCGCTCGCGGAGCGGCTGGCGGGGCGGGGAAGCGAGGACGTGGAGGTGCGCCTCCGCCGGCTGGCCAACGCCCGCGACGAGATCCGCGAGGCCGCGCACTTCGACTTCGCCGTGGTCAACGACGACCTGGGCCGCGCGGTCGACGAGGTGGAGCGCATCCTGCTGGCCGAAACGCGGCGGGTGAGCCGCATTCCGGCCCTCCAGGCGGAGATCGGGCGGATGTGCGGCGACATCGAAGGGTACCTGGGCTCCGCTCGGGGGTAGCAGAGTTCACCGGACGCCGGGGCAGCTCCCCGGCGCCGTTCAGAAGCAAGGAGAGAGCAATGCGAGTCGTCACTCCGGGCCAGGCCGCCCGCCACACCGGCAGCAAGTACCTCGGCGTCCTGGTCGCCGCCAAGATGGCGCGCAACCTCAACGAGCTGCGCCGCGGCGAGATGATGGAAGACCCCACCGTGAGCGGCGACGAGCCGCGCGAGAAGCTCACCACCACCGCTCTGGAAGAGGTGGCGGACGGCCGGGCCGAGTTCCACCTGTCGAAGCGCCTGCGCCCCTCGGGCCTGTAGGCACGTGGCCCCGCCGCGCACACCGCGGCGCCCGTTCCGCGGGCGCCGCGTCGTCCTGGGGGTCACCGGGGGGATCGCGGCGTACAAGGCCATCGCCGTGGCGCGCGAGCTGACGCTGGCCGGCGCCGCGGTGGACGTGGTCCTGACCCGGGGCGCGCTGAAGTTCGTGCGCCCCCTCTCGTTCGAGGCGCTCACCGGGCGCCCCGTCCACACCTCGCTCTACCCGCAGGGCGACCCAAACCTCCACATCCGCCTGGCCCGCGACGCGCACGCCGTCGTGGTCGCCCCGGCCACGGCCAACTTCCTGGCGCGCGCCGCGGCCGGCATGGCCGACGACCTCCTGGCGGCCGTCCTGCTGGCGACGGAAGCGCCGGTCGTCTTCTGCCCGGCGATGAACGACCGGATGCACGCCCACCCGGCTACGCAGGGCAACCTGCGCCGCCTGGCGGAGATCGGCTACCGGCTGGCCGGCCCCGCCGTGGGCCCGCTGGCGTGGGGAGAGGGGGAGGGGCCGGGCCGTATGATCGAGCCCGACGAGATCGTCGCGCACGCGGGCCGCACGCTGGAGGGGCCGGGTCCGCTCGCCGGGCGCCGCGTGGTGGTGACGGCCGGCGGCACGCGCGAGCCGATCGATCCCGTGCGCTACATCGGCAACCGCTCCTCGGGGCGGATGGGGTACGAGGTCGCCGCCGCCGCCTGGCGCCGCGGGGCCGGCGTCCTCCTCGTCTCCGGCCCCTCGCCCCTCCCGGCGCCCACCGGCGTGGAGCTGCGCCGCATCGAGACCGCGGAGGAGATGCGCGCCGTCGTCGAGGCCGCCCTCCCCGGCGCCGATGCGCTGGTGATGGCCGCGGCCGTCGCGGACTTCCGCCCCGCCGAGCCCGCCGCGCAGAAGCTCAAAAAGGAAGCGGGGGGAGTCTCCGAGCTGCGCCTGCAAGCGACCGCCGACGTGCTGCGCGCCACCCGCTACGCGCGCCGCGCCGGGAGCGTCGTCGT
The DNA here is from genome assembly GCA_030446945.1 of Longimicrobium sp. Lineage (GTDB taxonomy): Bacteria > Gemmatimonadota > Gemmatimonadetes > Longimicrobiales > Longimicrobiaceae > Longimicrobium. Next base: position 6,809 of record JAUJMI010000089.1, read on the forward strand.
CGGCTTCGCGCTGGAAACGGCGGACGCGGTGGAGAACGGGCGCCGCAAGCTGGTGGCGAAAGGACTCGACCTGCTGGTGGTGAACGACGCCACCGAGCCCGGCGCCGGCTTCGAGGTGGAGACCAACCGCGTCGTCCTCCTCAGCCCCGGCGCCCCAGACGAGGCGCTCCCGCTGATGCCCAAGTCCGAGGTTGCCGACCGCATCCTCGACCGGGTGGAGCTCCTCCTCGCGCGCGCCGCGGTGCCCGAGTGAGCGCTGACGCAAGGGAGCTCCTGCGGCGCTATCTCACACAGCGCCGGGACCTTGGCGACGCGGAGCTGGTGCTGGACGGCCACACGACGGGCGACGTGCGCGCCGCGCTGGCGCATGCGGAGCGCTCCCCCGCGCCCGCCGCCCGCACGGCGCCGCCGCCCCCGGGACCCAATCCGGGCGAAGCGCCCGAGCGTCCGCAGCACCGCCGCGCCGGCGCACCCGTCCCGGGGAGCACGCCGATGCCGCAGTCGCCCGACTCGCCGGCCAGGGGAATCGGCGCGGACGCCATCCGCCTGCTCCCCACGCTGGACGCGGTGCGCGACGTGTCGCTGGGGTGCCCGCGCTGCCGCCTGGCTGAGACGCGCCACCGCGTCGTCTTCGGCGAGGGCGCGCGGGACGCCGACATCCTGGTGGTGGGCGAGGCGCCCGGCGAGGAGGAGGACCGCACCGGGCGTCCCTTCGTCGGCCCGGCCGGGAAGCTGCTGGACCTCCTGCTGGCCACGGCGGGCTTCGAGCGCGAGCGCGTCTACATCTGCAACGTGCTCAAGTGCCGCCCGCCGGGGAACCGCAACCCGCGGCCGGACGAGGTGGAGGCGTGCAGCCCGTACCTCCTGCGCCAGGTGGAGCTGGTGAAGCCGCGTGTGATCGTCGCCTTCGGAGCGTTCGCCGCGCAGACGCTGCTGGGCACGGACATCACCATCGGCAAGCTGCGCGGGCGGGTGCACCGGTACCGGCCCACGCCGGAGCACGAGGGTGTCCCCGTGGTGCCGACGTACCACCCGGCCGGCGTCCTCCGCAGCCGGGGGTGGATCCGCGCCGTGTGGGACGACGTCCAGCTCGTCCGCTCCGTCCTGGACCGCTGAGCCAAGCATTCGAGCCGCCCGCACGCGGGCGGATTTCCATAGCATTACCCGCAGCAAGCAGGACCTATGTCGATCCCTTCGCCCGTCGCACGCTTCACCGCGCCGCCGCCCGAGATCTTCTCGGAGCGGACCCCCCCGTACTCCCCCGAGGCCGAGCTGGCCGTGCTCGGGGGGATGATGATGGACGCCGACGCCCTCTCGAAAGCCATCGAGGTGGTCGACGACACCATGTTCCACCGCGAGGGGAACCGGCGCATCTTCCGCGCGATGGTGCGCATCTTCGAGCGCGGCGACGTCATCGACTTCGTCACCCTCCCCGAAGAGCTGCGCACCACGGGCGACCTGGACTCCGCCGGCGGCCTCGCCTTCCTCTCGACGCTGGTGGACGCGGTCCCCACCGCGGCCAACATCGAGTACCACGCCAAGATCGTCCGCGAAAAGGCGCTCCTGCGGCGGCTCATCGAGGCCGCCACGGGGATCATCCAGGAGACCTACGCCGGCCAGACCGACGTCGAGGACCTGCTGGACGAGGCGGAGCAGCGGATCTTCCAGATCGCCCAGACGCACGACCGCAAGGGCTTCGTCTGGATCAAGGAGATCCTCTGGCCCACCTTTGAGAAGATCGAGCAGCTCCAGAACAACTCCTCCTCCGTCACCGGCGTCGCCACCGGCTTCGGCGACCTCGACGAGATCACCGCCGGCTTCCAGCCCGGCGACCTGATCATCGTGGCAGCAAGACCGTCCATGGGGAAGTGCCTGGCCCACGACGCGGAGATCCTCCTGGACGACGGGAGCGTCACAACCATCGAGGAGATCTACCGCGCCCGCTCCGCGCGCCTGCTGACGCTGGACGCGCGCTGGAAATTCGCCGTCACGGAACCCAGCGCGTTCGTCGATGACGGCGAGAAGCCCGTCTTCCGCGTCACCACGCGCCTGGGCCGCACCGTGGAGACGACGCTCACGCACCCCTTCCTGAGCATCGACGGGTGGAAGCCGCTCTCCGAAGTCGCTGTCGGGGACCACGTCGCGGTGCCGCACCGGCTGGAGGTGTTCGGGAACGCTGAGATGCGCGACTGCGAGGTCAAGCTCCTCGCCTACCTGGCCGGCGACGGGAACCTGACCGGCGCCAACCCGCGCTTCACTAACGCCGACGCGCGCCTCCGCGACGAGTTCGCGGCCTCCGTCGCCGAGTTCGGCGGCGTGGTCGCGACGGAAGATGCGCGCGAGACGCGGACCACGACCCTGCGCGTGCGCCGCGATCCCGCCTACTCGCGCGCGCGCCGCGACGGGTTCGTGGCGCGTTTGGGCGCGCGCATGGCCGCGGAGCGCGGGGCGGGGAGCCGTGTCACGGCCGCCGCCGGCGTGACCGCTTCGGCGGTGAGCATGTGGGCGCACGGAACCTCCGCACCCTCCACGGCGCTCCTCGAGCCGATTGCGGATGCACTCGGAGTGGAGCCCGCCGATCTCGCGCCGGATGCTCTGGCACGTGCCGAGCGCAACGCGCTCACGACGTGGCTGAATGGGCTCGCGCTGATGGGCAAGGGCGCGGCCGGGAAGTTCGTGCCCGCGCCGGTGTTCACACTCGTCCGCCCACAGCTAGCGCTCTTCCTCAACCGACTGTTCGCGACCGACGGCTGGGCGACGGTGCTCGCCTCCGGGCACGCGCAGCTCGGCTACGCGACCGCGAGCGAGCGCCTTGCGCGCCAGCTCCAGCACCTGCTGCTGCGCTTCGGCGTGATCGCGCAGTTGCGCCGCCGAGAGGTGAAGTACCGCGACGGCCGCCGCACCGCGTGGCAGCTCGACATCTCGGACGCGGAGTCGATCCGTACCTTTGCGCGCGAGATCGGCATATTCGGCAAGGAGGAAGCGCTTGGCCGGGTCGTGGCGGCGGTGGGAGCGAAGCGCGATCAGACGAACCGCGACCTGATCCCGCGCGGCGTATGGGCGCGCATCGAAGCGGCCAAGGGCGAGGAGTCGTGGGCCTCGCTAGCGCGCCGCGCCGGGATCGAAGGATGGACGAGCGTGCATGCGGGCAAGCGCTCACTCTCGCGCCGGCGCCTGCGCGCGTTCGCGGAGGCGCTCGGGGACGCAGAGCTGCGCGCAGTGGCGGAGAGCGAGGTCTACTGGGACGAGGTTGTCTCCGTCGAGCCGCTCGGGATGCGCCGGGTCTACGACCTCACCATCCCGGAGACGCACAACTTCGTGGCGAACGACGTGTGCGTGCACAACACGGCGTTCACGCTCAACATCGCCCAGCACGCGGCCATCTCCGCGAAGGCACCGGTCGCCTTCTTCTCGCTCGAAATGAGCAAGGAGTCGCTCGTGCAGCGCGTGCTGTGCGCCGAAGCGCGCGTGGACGCCAGCCGCCTGCGCCGCGGGCGGCTGATGGACGACGAGTACGCCCGCCTCGCCACCGCCGCCGGCTACCTGAACACCGCGCCGATCTACATCGACGACACGGCCGGCATCTCGGTGCTGGAGATGCGCGCCAAGGCCCGCCGCCTCAAGTCCGACCGGCCGGACCTGGCGATGATCATCGTCGACTACCTCCAGCTCATGGTGGGCAAGGGGAAGACGGAGAACCGCCAGCAGGAAGTCTCCGAGATCTCCCG
>JAUJMI010000473.1 GCA_030446945.1 Longimicrobium sp.
CGCCATCGCCAGCGCTTCGGCAAGCACCGCGCGGAGGGCGGGGGTGAGGCGGCGCTGCTCGTCTTCCAGGAGCCACGCCTCCAGCGCGGTCTCCAGCGCGCGGCGGCCGGCGGTGCGGGCGCCGGGCTCGTTGCCGGCCTCGCGCAGCGCCTCCGCCTTCTCCGCCAGGATGCGGGCCCAGAGCGCCACCTGCTCGGGGTTGCGGATGAGCTGCGCGGCGGTGGAGGGGTCCAGCCGCGCGGCCACGCCGGCCGCCGGGCCCAGCAGCGCATCGATGGCGGCGTCGGCGTCGCGGACGGCCGCGGCGGGGTCGCCGTCCTGCCGGCGGCGGCGGATGCGGCGGACCACGTCGAAGGCCTGCTCGATCATCCGCAGCAGGTGGTCCTGCCTTACAGGGGACATGTCGGCTCCGAGGGTGCCGTAAAGGCGCGAACTGTGTTAAGTTAAGAGCGTCCGGCCGATCGGGCCGGCCGTCGCCGCACGCGGAACGCACCGCGGGGGCGACTCTGCGCGGAGTGGCGCCGTTGCGCCGCTCCGCTTCCCGTTTCCGATGGGTTCATGCCTTTCAACAAGCTGCAACTTCACCCGACGCTCCTGAAGGGGATCAAGGAGCTCGGGTTCACGCGCCCCACGCCCATCCAGGAGCAGGCCGTCCCGCCCGCCATGGAAGGGCGCGACGTTCTGGCGTGCGCGATGACCGGGAGCGGCAAGACGGCCGCCTTCCTTCTCCCCATCATCCAGCGCCTGATGGACAAGCCCCGCGGCACCACTCGGGCGCTGATCCTTACCCCCACGCGCGAGCTGGCGGCGCAGATCCACCAGCACCTCGAAGAGCTGGCGGTGCACACGCCCGTCACCGGCGCGGCCGTCTTCGGCGGCGTGGGGATGGGGCCGCAGGAGCACGCCTTCCGCAGCGGCGTGGACATCATCATCGCCACGCCCGGACGCCTGCTGGACCACTTCAAGCAGCCGTACGCAAAGCTGGCCGGCCTTGAAGTGCTGGTGCTGGACGAGGCGGACCGCATGCTGGACATGGGCTTCCTCCCCGACATCCGCCGCGTCCTGAAGCATCTGCCCACACAGCGGCAGACGCTCTTCTTCAGCGCCACAATGCCGGACGCCATCGCCAAGCTGTCGGGCGAGATGCTGAAGCAGCCGGCGCTCATCAACCAGGAGCGCAAGGCGGCGCCGGCGGTGGGGATCACGCAGGCCATCTACCCCGTGCAGGAGTCGCTCAAGGCCGAGCTGTTCCTGGAGCTGCTGAAGCGCGACGAGATCGGCAACGTGATCGTCTTCACGCGCACCAAGCACCGGGCCAACCGGCTTGCGGACTTCCTCGAGAAGAACCGCATCCCCAACGCCAAGATCCACGGCAACCGCAGCCAGCCGCAGCGCACCGAGGCGCTGGCCGGCTTCAAGAGCGGCAAGTTCCGCGTGCTGGTGGCCACCGACATCGTGGCCCGCGGCATCGACGTGGAAGCGCTGGAGCACGTGGTGAACTTCGACGTGCCGCACGTGCCGGAGGACTACATCCACCGGGTGGGCCGCACGGCGCGGGCCGAGGCCACGGGCGACGCGTTCACCTTTGTGTCGCCCGAGGAAGAGGCGGATCTGCGCGCCATCGAACGGGCGGTCGGCAAGAAGCTGCCGCGGGTGACGGTGGCGGACTTCGACTACAACCGCAAGCCCACGGAGCGCTTCGAGGTGCCGCTCGCCGAGCGCATCGCCGAGATCCGCGCGCGCAAAGCGGAGGAGCGCGCCCGCGCCAAGGCCAAGGCCGAGCGCAAGGCGCAGATGGAGGCCGCCGGCGGCGTCAGCCGCGGCCCGCGCCGTCCCGAACCGCAGCGCGACCGTCCGCGCGGCGACGGCCGTCCCTCCGACGGCGGCCGGCCGCGCAACGACCGCGTCGGCGAGCATCCCCGCTCCGCGGATGGACGCGGGCAGGGCGGCGGACGCAGCGGTGGGCGTGGCCGCTCCGGCGGGCGCCCCACCGAGGGCGCAGCCTGATCCCTCCGGGGGTTTGATCGAACGGCCTTCCGGGTGCAAGTTGTACGTGAAGAACGTGCGGCTTGCACCCGGAGCCGCGAGGTGAGCATACATTCGCTGCTCCGCACCGCACCGCTCATACCTTGTCCGATGAACCGCTTCCTCCCCGCCCTCCTCGCGCTCGTCCTGGGCGCCTGCGTCTCGTTGACGCCCATCCCGCGCGAGGGGATGCTCGCGATGCAGCAGGAGGCGTGGTGGACGCGGATGCGCGCGCTCTGCGGCCGCGCCTTCGAGGGGCGCCTCGTGGAGGGGAACGCCACCGACAGCGCTTTCGTGCGCAACCGCCTGGTGATGCGGGTGGACGACTGCCGCGAGGGGGAGATGGGGATCCGCCTCCACGTGGGCGAGGACCACTCACGCACCTGGTTCGTCCGCCGCACGGAAAACGGGCTGAACCTGCGGCACCGCCACCTGCACGAAGACGGGACGGAGGGGTCGCCCACCGGCTACGGCGGCGACACGCGGGGGCCGGGGACGGCGGTCAGCCAGGAGTTCTACGCCGACAGCGCCACGGCGCGCATGCTCCCCGCCGCCGCACGCAACGTGTGGACGATGGAGGTGATGCCGGGGCGCGCGTTCGGATACGCGCTCCGCCGCGAGGGGACGGACCGGCGCTTTCGCGTGGACTTCGACCTGCGGCGCCCGGTGCGCTGAGGAAACTCCGGACGCCGCCCCCGCGTATACCCTTCCCACGCAATCATCCGGGCGCGACGCGCCCGCACCCGCGAGCCGAAGAACAAGATGTACGGGATCGCCGGACTGCTGACGGGGCGCACACTCGGCGGCCGCTACCGCATCGACGCGGTGATCGGCCGCGGCGGCATGGGCGCCGTGTACCGCGCCACCGACGAGCGGCTGGGGCGC
>JAUJMI010000474.1 GCA_030446945.1 Longimicrobium sp.
CGTCGGCGCGCGGGTCAGCAGCCCGGAGTCGCCGCCGGTGCGCCCCAGGTCGGGAAGGACGACGGGGGAGATGAACGCGTCGCGCACCATCGGCACCCAGAACACCAGCGCGCCCATGATGCCGATGAGCAGCACGTAGTACGCCGCGAGCCGCAGAAAGGGCGCGCGCCGCGACTCGGCCATTCGCTCTAGGAATCCGCGGGGGGCGGGCCGCGCGTCGCGCGCCGGCCTCGGGGGTGCGCTCTCGGGGCGGCGCTCCGCCTCACCCTGCATCGGCTCGGAAGGCGCCAGGAGCGTCTCCGATCCGTCGCCCGGCGCGGGATGGTTGCGGTTGTTCTTGGCGGCCATGTTGCCTGGTAGCGGGAGCGATGTGCTCCGTGTGTAGATGCGCTGCCCTTCCCCAAAACTGATGCACGAACCCGCGAACGGCAATGTCCCACCGCGGGCGGACCGCGAGCGTCCTCAGCGCTTGCCCCAGCTCACCCCGTCGTACAGGAACGGAAGCCGCACCACCCGCGCCGCGGAGCCGGCGAACACCACGCACATCAGGTGCACCAGCAGCGCCGGGAGCCCCACCAGCACGTAGCTCGCGACGATCACGACGAACCACGCGAGCCCGATCAGCACCCGTCCCTTGTACATCTGCCCGGCGCCGGGCACCACCAGGCTCATGAGCGCGGCCGTCGTGTGCAGGTACCTGCGCCGCACCAGCCACCGGCGCGGCTGCCGGTTCGTGGACCTCTTCTCCACGCGGTAGGCGGGCGCCGCCCCCACGCGCCGCTGGCACACGTCGCACCATCCTTGCGCCGTCGCGGCGTTGCCGCACCTGGGACACGAGATCGCTGTCATGGTTCCTGCCTCGGGTGGGGAGACACCGCGTCCTGCTCGAGTTTTCCAGTCCGCGTCCTGCCTACCCCCGGGGAGGGCCCGTCGGCGGCCCGTGCGACCCGCGCCGCGTCTCGAAGCGGCGCCCGCGCACCCGCTTCTCCGCCTCGCCGGGCTCCGCCGGCGCTTCCTGGGCCGCTTCCTCCAGCTCGGGGGCGCTGCGCGGCAGGCGGATGGTGAACACGCTCCCGCCCTCGCTTCCGCCCTCCAGCGTCACCTCCCCCTCCAGCAAGCCGGCGAGCTGCTGCGTCACGGCCAGCCCCAGCCCCGTCCCGCCGACGCGTCCGTCCGTCTGGTCCACCTGCCAGAACGCGTCGAACACGTGCTCCGCGTGCTCGGCGGGGATGCCGATCCCGGTGTCCGCCACGCGCAGCAGCACCGAGCGGTCGGTCGCCTCCAGCTCCATCCGCACCTCGCCGGCCTCGGTGAACTTCACCGCGTTGGCGGCCAGGTTGAGGATGATCTGGCGCAGCTTCCCCACGTCCGTGCGGAAGGGAATCGGCCCCTCGGGTACCTCCAGCACGAAGCGCAGCTCCTTGGCGGCCGCGAGCGGCTCCACCACCGCCGACGCGTCGCGCACCAGATCGGCGAGATCCACCTCGCGGATGCGCAGCTCGGAGCGCCCCGCCTGCTGCCGCGAAAAGGTGAGGATCTCCTCGATCAGCCCGAGCAGGTGGTCGCTCGCCGCGCGGATGCGCTCCACCTGGCGCCGTTGCGCAGCGGTGAGCGGGTCCGCTCCGTCGTCGGTCAGCAGGTCCGCGTACCCCTGCACGGCTGTGAGGGGCGTGCGGAACTCGTGTGAGATCGTGCCGAGAAAGGTCGTCTTGGCGTGATCCGCCGCAGCCGCCTCGTAGCGCGCCAGGTTGGCCTCGCCCAGCAGCTCCTCGGCGCGGCGTGCGGTGAGGGTGGCGGCTTTGCGCGCCGCCTCCGTCACCCGGTGCGCCTCCTGCGAGGCAGCGTAGAGCCGCGCGTTGTCCACGGCCATCGCGCAGCGTCGTCCCAGGTCTTCCGCCAGCAGCAGGTCCTCGGGGTCGTACCGGCGCCGGTCGTCGGAGACGAAGGTGATCGCCCCCAGCGTCCGCCCGCGCGCGCACATGGGCACCATGAGGAACGACTGCGCGCCCAGCCCCTGCAGGAGCGAGCGGTGCTCCTCCTCCGCGATGCTCTCCAGCACGTCGCCGTAGGCGAGCACGAACTCCGACTCGCGCGTGCGGATCACCCGCGGCGCCCCCAGCGGATCGTCGCGCCCCGGCGGATGGCTCGCGTAGAACTCGCGGGCCGTGAGCTGCTTCTCGACGTCGGGGTGGATCACCGCCACGCGGCGAATGGTGTCGTCCGGCTCCACGACGTCCACCATGCACCAGGTGCCGAAGTGCGGCAGGGCCAGGCCGGCGCTGGTCGCGAGGGTAGTTTCATGGTCGAGCGAGGCCGCCAGGCAACGGCTGGTCTCCGCCAGGAAGGCGACGCGCATGCGGGGATCCGGCGGAAGCGTCTCCGTCCGGGCAGCAATCCCGCCGATCGTCTCCGCGTCCATCGCGGGCATACTCATACAGTCCCTTCGCCAGGGGGATGCCGCTCCAGGCCCGCGAGCGGACGGTGACTCTCAATCTAACGTGTTGCGCTGCAATATCCTATACCTTCTCCGCCACCGGGCCGGCCGGCAGCCGAAGCGTGAAGGTGCTCCCCACCCCCAGCTCGCTCTCCACCGACAGCTCCCCGCCGAGCAGGTGCGCCAGTTTGCGGCTGACGCCGAGACCCAGCCCGGTCCCCTGCTGCCGCCGCGTTAGAGAGGGATCGATCTGTTCGAAGGCCTGGAAGATGGTCTCCAGGTGCCGGGGAGCGATCCCGCCTCCGGTGTCCCCACCGCCGCAGCGGCGCCAGCGCCCCCGGAATGGTTCGAGCCTTCAACCATCTCGGTGGGTTCGCGGTCGCGGTGCATTCGCCTACTCCAGGGCTGAGCCACTGAGGCCGGCGTCATTGACCAGATGGTAAGAACACGCTAACCTGGAGTGTGCAGGGGGTCA